>CAYMPQ010000063.1:0-10012 GCA_964392345.1 uncultured Actinomycetota bacterium | reverse complement strand
CCATTCTATAGCTTTTTTATATGCCAGTGGCACCTTTCCAAATAAATTCATGATTATTTCATCGCAGACATCCCGGGAATCAAAATCACTTACCTATTCTTTGCTAATTCTAATGCCATAAACATTACCCGGGGCTTTAAAAAGTGGCTTCATTGTTAAAGAGGGATTCGTTCTTTTGCCTCACTTCGTTCACTGCAGAGACGCAGACTCCCTCGCCTTCGTCTCAGTCCGTCTTTTCGAATCCAGCAAACATGGATCCACCATGTTTGCACTTATTGATTCCGATATGTTTGGGATTTTACCTTGATTTGCTGGCGGAGAGGGAGGGATTCGAACCCTCGAGGCAGATGTATACCCGCCTAACCGCTTAGCAGGCGGCCCTTTTCAGCCACTCAAGCACCTCTCCTCATTCTGTGACAAACAATATAATAGCAGATTTTTAAATAAAGTCATCTGTCTATTGGAGATTACTTAAATTATTAAAATGAAACTTAAAGGTTCAATATATACTTTGAATTTGCAAATAATCTCAATTAAACTACATAAATAAATAATCAAGGATTTTACTTAACTTCCTCAATACTGTATTTACTGTTTCCCAGCCCTTTATTTTCAAGCTCACTTATCTGGCCATAAGGATCTTTTCCAAATATTTTTTCAAATAAATGTTTCCCCTCACGAAGTTCTCTTCCTACAGGAAGCGAATTTGGCAGAATGTCCTGAACTTTTATCATATCCAGAGATGCTTTTTCGATAGCCACCATGTCTTCAGAAGCCATAATACCTATATCCGGTACCAGTGAAGGCGTTGACATTCCCCAGCAATCGCAAAGCATTGTAATATTTAAAAGCACATTTATATAATAAACATTTTTTTTGTTAAAAGTTTTTAGAACTTCTTCGGTGGCTATAGCCATACCTTTTTGAAAATCTACAAAACTACTATTGGTAAGAGTAATTGCATTATTAGGGCAGACCTCTACGCAGTGCTGGCAATAGGTACAGTGATGAAAAAATATTTCATATTTTCCCTCTTCATTAAATTTATTTGCTTTATACCGGCATTCATCAATACAGATATCACAATGGTCGCATAACTCTTCATTCCACTCAAGTCCGCCTTCCAGGGCATGCATGTTTCTCCTGGTATTTTGTGTAACACAACCCATTGCAATATTTTTACAAGCTCCGCCATATCCGCAGACTCCATGACCCTTAAAATGTGAAAAATCAATTAATACCTCTGCGTCATGAATATTTCCCGCTATCTCTATTTCTTTTAAAGTCTTGTAATCTACTTTTTTTGTATAATAATATTTGTCAAATGGTCCTGCTACGGGTACAAATGGTACTCCCAGGATTTCTTCTGAATAACCTCTGTTTTCCGCACCCCTGACTCCAAAGTTTTTATTTTTCTCATGATATATGTCAGTAATGAAAACCTGCCCTCCTGCTTCTTTTAAGGCATCAACTAATATTTTTACAAATAAGGGATGTATCGTAGTATATCCAAGACCACCTCCCAGATGCATTTTAAGAGCAACGGTTTTATCTCCCACCATCTTTTTTAGCGGCAGTGATTTAAGTAATCTTTGGAATTTTGCAGGTAGTGTTGCTTCTTTATCAATCTTATCAAATTTAACTGTTGCAAATTTAACTATGGATTTATTCATTTTTATTTTAGCCCTTTTCAGCCACTCAAGCGCCTTCTCCATTGCTGCTAAAGATTTCTGCAATAAAATAATGACAGTAGCTATAATAACAATAATTTTCTAAAAAATCATTACTTTCCCATGCAGATTACAATTTGTATAGAGATTTTTATATTCAATTTAAAAATATAATTTCAGCATCTTGTATATCATAAAATTAATATGTATAATATGATGCAGGTGATTATCATGAGAACAACAATTAATCTATCAGACGACATAGTTAAAGAAACAGAATCCTTGTATAATACAAACACCAGGTCTAAGGCAATTGAAAATGCACTAAAAGATGCTATAAGATTTAAAAAACTCCAACTATTTATGCAACTAAAGTCAAAAATTCACTTTGACGAAGAAGCTATGAGAAATTTGAGGGAAAAAGAAATTAATGAAACAGAAAATAATAGTTGATACTTCAATTTGGATAGAATATTTTAAAAATACCTTAAGCAACTCTGAATTTATTGAAAAAGGCTTAAATGAAGAATTTATATATATTGCTGGTCCAATTATTTCTGAACTTCTTCAAGGAGTTAGAACAAAAAAAGAGCATATAATGCTTTCTCAAAGCATTGGTGCAATTCCATTTCTTAACTGTCAATACTATGATTGGATAAATGCTGGAAAAATTTCCTTTAGTTTGAGAAAAAAAGGCATAATAATACCATTAACTGATATAATAATTGCAGCAATAGCTATTAGAAATAATGCAAAAATATATACACTTGATAAACATTTTAAGCAAATACCAGCAGTAGATTTATATTATTCGTAATGATGGGATCAACTAAAACACATATCTACCATTGGAAAAATTAAAAAACATACTTTCGAATATAGACAGGAGAGGCTATAAAGCCTACAAGCAGCTGCAAGGAAGTTATAATTTCAGAAACTTTACTTTATATATAGACCATGTGCAGGGCGATCCCTTTGCATCACCGTCAAAGCTAAGAATAAGAGTGCCGCAAGACAAAGCTGGCTTTAGTCACGATCTTTTTTCCAACACATCCAGAAAAACTGCACTCCAGGATTACATAACAAGAGCATTTAACAAATCTATAAAAAAAGAATCAAAAGGATGCAGTGGAACTGGCCGGTCAGGCATTATAGAAATAGACTGCGGAAAGCAGGAAATAATTCAGCGAACTTCCTGCATTATAAATAATGAATACGTAGAAGTAAGGTTTTACGCCGGACTTCCAGCAATCGGCAGAAGAATTTTAGGCTTCCAGTGTCAGGCTATGTTAACTGAAGAAATACCAAAAATTGCAGAGGAATCTCTATTTTATAAAAATCTTGACAAGAGCAAAGTAAAAAGATTCATAGAAGTTTGTGAGGATCAGGACCACCTTAGAAATTTACTTAAGGAGTATAAGCTTGTTTCATTTGTAAAAAACGGCTCTATTCTGCCAAGAAGAAGCGGGGTAAGTGATATGCCCCTTCATGTTTCAAAGTCTGTTGTATTTAAATCACCTCCTGAATTGGAAGTTACGCTCAAAGCTCCAAATATAGGCGAGGTTAAAGGAATGGGTATCCCACAGGGAATAACTGTTATCATTGGCGGTGGTTTTCATGGTAAGACCACACTTTTATCTGCAATTGAAAGAGGAATATACAATCACATTCCTGATGACGGAAGAGAGTATGTTGTAACAATAGATAGTGCAGTTAAAATAAGAGCTGAAGAAGGAAGAAACATACAAAAAGTAGATATATCTTCATTCATTTCAAATCTGCCTTTTGGGAAAAATACTGTGGATTTTAGCACATCAAATGCAAGCGGAAGCACTTCGCAGGCTGCAAATATCATAGAAGCACTTGAATGCGGGGCAAAGCTTTTGCTTTTAGATGAAGACACTTCAGCAACTAATTTTCTTATCAGGGATGAAATCATGCAGAAAATAGTCCCAAAGAATAAAGAACCAATAACTCCATTTATAGATCAGGTAAGAAATATGTATGGCAGATACAGAACTTCTACTATTCTTGTTATGGGTGGATCCGGGGATTATTTTGAAGTTGCCGATACCGTACTTTTCATGGACTGCTACCTTCCTTGCCTGGTTACCGACAAAGCAAAAAAAGTAATTAACAGCAGAAGAGACAGGCGCAAAAGAGAATCTCCTGATAATTTTGGAGATATTACTGAAAGAATTCCAATACCTTCAAGTATAAATCCTTATAAGGGGAGAAAAAAGAAGATAAAATCAAGAGGGCTGGATAATATAATTTTTGGAGTTGAAAGCATTGATCTATCCTCAGTTGAGCAGATAGTTGACCCAAGCCAGGTCAATGCTATTTCAGATATTATTTTATATGCCCTGAGTAAAAATTACATTAATGGCAAAAATACATTACATGAAATACTGGGCAAAACTTCCGGGGATATTAAAGAGCACGGGCTTGATATTATTTCAAGTTTTAAAAACCAGCATCCGGGAAGCTACGCCCTCCCAAGAATTTTTGAAGTAGCTGCAGCTTTAAACAGGCTCAGGAGCTTAAAAGTTATACAGAAAAGAAATTAATAAATTTTAACATAATACCAGTAGTTTTGGCGCGCCTGAGAGGATTCGGTCTTTCGTCTCACTGCCGTTCGCTGCAGAGCCGCGGACTCCCTCGCCTTCGTCTCGGTCCGTCTTTTCGAATCCTGTAAATATGCGCCAATGGCATATTTACCACATCCAAGTCCTGCCGCAATCAGCATACTGCCGGTAGTTTTGGCGCGCCTGAGAGGATTCGAACCCCCAATCTTCGGATTCGTAGTCCGTTGCTCTATCCAGTTAAGCTACAGGCGCGCGGTTTTTATGGCGGAGAGGGAGGGATTCGAACCCCCGGAAGGTATAAACCTTCAACGGTTTTCAAGACCGTCGCATTCAGCCAGACTCTGCCACCTCTCCAATCAAAATATTACAGCACACACAATTATTTTTTTGGCAGTTTTATTAAAAGCAAAAAGCCAGAAAAGATATTATAACACACAAAACAAATATGCAATTAAGACTGCGGGCCTTATTTTCTGGAAATTATTTTTTTCCCATTCATGTATTTAATAAGGACATCAGGAACCTTTATGTTACCCTTGCTGTCCTGGTAATTCTCAAATATTGCAATCAGCGTCCTGCCTATTGCACAGGCGGTACTGTTCATAGTGTGGACAAGCCCCTTACCATTCGCATTCCTGTACTTTATATTTAACCTTCTTGCCTGAAAATCAGTATCATGGCTGCAGGAAGCTGCCTCCCTGTAATTATCCTGGCCCGGCAGCCATACTTCAAGATCATACTTTTTTGCATTTGGAATCCCGATATCTCCGGTACACATGTTCATAATTCTGTAATGCAGCTCCAAGCCTTTTACAATCTCTTCCAGGGTTTCACGAAGTCTTTCATATTCGTCCCATGAACTTTCAGGATGAGAAAAAACGAACATTTCAATTTTATCAAATTGATGGACCCTGAACAGTCCGCCAAGGTCTTTACCATAACTTCCAGCCTCTCTTCTAAAACAAGTTGAAAATGCTGCATATTTTAAGGGAAGATCTTTTGAATCTAAGAACTCACCGCTATGGTAAGCACATAAAGGTACTTCAGATGTCCCAACCAGATAAAGGTCATCAAGTGCTGTCTTGTAATACTGGGTTTCTTCAACAGGAAAGAACCCTGTTCCATACATTGCTTTTTCTTTTGCAAGCACAGGAGGAATTATAGGGGTAAAACCTCTTCCAGTTAATATATCAAGCACATACTGGACAAGAGCAAATTCTAGAAGAACTGCCTCATTTTTTAAATACACAAACCTTGAGCCCGATACCTTGGAAGCTCTTTTCTCATCCAGTATATCAAGCCTTAATCCAAGCTCAGCATGATTTTTTGGCTTAAAGTCAAAATCTGGTTTTTTGCCTACATGGTACAAAACCACATTACCATGCTCATCTTTTCCAGCTGGCGTGCTGCTGTGTGAAATATTTGGATAGCATGATATGTGTTTAAAAAATTTATCCTCAGTGCTGGTTAACTCCTTCTCTAATTCTTTTAAATCCCCGTTCAACTTCTTCATCTGTAAAATTTTCTTCTCTTTGTCTGTGCTCTTAAGTTCCGGCACCATTTTTGAAACTTTATTTTTTTCTGTCCTGAGCTTATCTACTTTAACTATTAAGTCTCTTCTCTTTTCGTCTAACTTTAAGCCCAGGCTTACATCAATTTTTATATTTCTTTTTTTAATTTCTGCTTTAATTATTTCAGGATTTTTCCTTAGCAATTCTAAATCAATCACTTTGCTTCTTCTCTTCCGGTATTTACTTTTTATTATTTTTCCACATTGGATATGACCCCAGAATTTTTACAAGATACACTGTTTTTCTCAATGCCTCAAGAGCTTCAAAAACTTTCCTGTCATGCAGATGCCCTTCCATATCTATCATAAAAACATAATCTCCAAGGTCTTTTTTTGCAGGTCTTGATTCCAATCTGGTCAAGTTAATATCTTTTTCTGCAAATTCTTTTAATATGCCGTACAAGCTTCCAGGCTTATCCTTTTTTAAAAAACATACTATTGAAGTCTTGTCACAGCCAGTTCTGGGTGCAATATAATTTCCTATAAAAACAAATCTTGTCTTATTTTCTTTATAATCCTCAATATCACTTGCTATTACATCCAAATTATATAGTCTTGCCGCAATCCTTGTACCGATAGCTGCAACGCCATTTTCCATATCCTGTATTTTTTTTACAGCCTCTGCTGTGCTATTGGCAGCAATAATCTCAACTTTTGGAAAGTTTGATGTTAAAAAAAACCGACATTGAGCAGTTGCATGGGGATGTGAAATTATTTTTTTTATATCTTTTAGTTTTAAGTTTTTGCTTCCAATCAGATTATGTTCAATAGGAATAATTATTTCCCTTATTATCTTTGCTTCACTCTCAAAGGTTAGAACATCCTGAGTAACATTAATTGACCCTTCGATAGAATTTTCAATTGGTACAATTCCCTCGTCTACTTCTCCCCTGTCAACACTCCTTATGACTTCCGTCACCGTTGGCAGAGGTATTTTTAGTGCTTCCTCGTTGTCATTTAAAAACTTAATTAAAGCTTCCTCAGTAAATGTCCCCTGTGGACCTAAATATGCTATCCTTTTTTTCATATTACCAACCAGTAAATATTATTTTTTAAAAAATGATACAAATATAAAAGCCTTTGCAAAACCTTTTGATTTTAAAAATTATATACTAATAACCTGGTATAATAAAGAGAAGTTTGTTTTCTCATTTAAGGCAGAAAACTCTGTGGATTTTTAGGTATCCCATTTACTAAAACTTCATAATGCAGGTGCGGCCCTGTACTGTATCCTGTACTCCCCATAGTTCCTATTACATCGCCCTGCTGTACGATATCGCCTACATTAACATATATTTTACTCAAATGGGCATATACAGTGCTGTAATTAAAATCATCAAAGCCCTTCCCATGATAAATTATAATCTTTCTTCCGTATCCTCCGTGCCAGCCTGAATATATAACCACACCGCTTGCTGTTGCACTTATAGGGGTGCCAGTATTATTTGCAATATCCAGACCCTTGTGAACATACCCCCATCTTCTTTCTCCAAACAATGATGTAAGCGTTCCCCAGGTTGGCCACATTGAAGGAGTATGCTCCATTAAATATATATGGTCCTCTATGTTTTGTTTGTCATGTGAAAGTATTTCAGACAGCGCCGGAGCTACACTTAAGAGCTCGTCCAGCAATGCATTGATATCGTCTAATTCTTGTTCTTGATCAATACCATAGTAAAATATTTCATTGGGATCACTTTCCAGCTCTATGTCTGCACTCAGATCAGATGTATAAACTGCTACTTCTTCCGCAAATCCACCCTTGCCTGTTATATCTCTAACAATTTTATCAAGCTCTTCAACTTCCTTTAAATACCCCTCTAAAACTTTTGTTTTCGCTTCTATTTCTTTTGTTTTATTCTCAATATTAGCAAGTTCTACTTCTTTGTAGTTTATTTTATATTCTATTCTTTCTATTTCTGCTATCTTTGCATTCAGCCTTTGTTTTGTAAGGACAAGATTAGAAGCAAGAATCACGCCTGAGGCAAAAATTATAATAAAGAAGACATAGATAAATCTTAAGAAATTATAAGATATCTCTATCTTTCTAACTTTAGATTTAGCATCCGGCAGTAAAATTAATGTAAAAGATTTATTTCCCTTATCACTCATACCAAAAAAATAAATTATAAAATTAAAGAGTAATTATACCTGATATATTTAATATAGGAAACCCCGCTGTAATTTTGACCTTTTAGTGTGCCACTTTCAGATTAAGCACGAGGAGTAAAATAAAATTTTTATTTTACTAATTATTTATTTTTCCATCATAAATTTGTAAGTTGCAGAATTGTTTCCTAAAAATACTTCATATGGTACAGGCCCTGCATTTATTGTAAGCTCACATTTTCTGCCAGGGTAAGCTGTAAACCCTGAAATAGTTACTGCCTTCTGATCAGAAGGATTTATTGTACTTATGGTATATCTTTTTTCTTCATTCGGGTTACCTTCAGGCATATAAGTCATCGTTACAATTACATCATTCTCAACTACATTCCCCTGATTTTCTATTTTAATAATTACACTAATTTCAGAACCATTGGCCAGCATTAAATATTCCCCCTGCTCATTAATCACCCGCGGGTTAAACTCTATGCTTTTGGCTATAACTGCAACACCTCTTCTCTCCTGCAGTGTTGTTACTGTTTTAATCTCAGATATAAGCCCAACTACATTCTGGGTATTTGTTAAACCTTTATCCTTAAGTATCTCAGAATCAATTATTGTCAAATTATTAATTCCATAATGCTCACCTGACTTCTCTATTTCTTCCTGGAAATATAGATATATCTCATCACTCATAAACATATACAAAAAAGTTTTGGTCATTTGCGAGCTTGATATATCTATATCCACATCCTGCAGTGCATTAAATATTGCAGGTTTAAAATTCTCGTAAGCTTTATTTCTCATCTTAAATACCAGCCTCAAATAGCCATGGGGAACTTCAAAAAACTCAGGCGGGTTAAGCTCTTCGCAATTTTCCAGAGCAACTTTACTCTCTTCAATTATTTCTGAAAGGCTGCTGTCCAGCTCTTCACGCGATACATCTTTTATCTTGTCTAAAATAATAAAAAAATTAACAGAAGTTTTATAAGAGTGCTGTACCAGAACTGAGATGGAATTTACATAATCTGAAATTGTTAATCTTTCTTCTTCCGTTAAATTCTTTCTACCTGCTTCGCAGCTCCATAACCCTGTAAGCCAGCTTACAATTACTGCTGCTATTATCAACATTATAATTAAAATTATAATTGATTCTTTTTTCCCTTTTCTTTCCAAAAAAATCCTTTCTGGCTAAAACAGAGCAACCAAGTTGGGCAAATAGACAGTAATAAATTATTAAATATCATTATATAAACGAATAACGTAAAACTCAAATTCTTAAAGTATTATTCTCCGATTATTTTTATTAGGACTCTTTTTTGTCTTTTTCCGTCAAACTCCCCATAAAAGACCTGCTCCCATGGACCCAGATCCAGCTTTCCATCAGTAACTGCAATTACTACTTCCCTTCCCATTATAGTTCTTTTAAGATGTGCATCAGCATTATCTTCAAATCCATTATGCCTGTATCTGTCATATGGCTTTTCCGGAGCTAACTTTTCCAACCATTCTTCAAAGTCCTGGTGAAGACCGCTCTCATCATCATTTATAAAAACACTGGCAGTAATATGCATCGCATTACACAGTACCAGTCCATCTTTTATACTGCTTTCATTAAGACAATTCTCAATCTCATCAGTAATGTTAATAAGCTCTCTCCTGTTTTTGGTTTTAAACCATAGCTCATTCCTAAAACTTTTCATAAAAATTCTCCTTTGGGTCTCACACAATTATTTAATTCTTATTTAAGTATTAAAAATAAAAATACTGCTTACTCTATAGTTTCAAAGCTTTAATCTTAAAAAAATGGTGGAGATGAGCGGACTTGAACCGCTGACCTCTTGTCTGCCAGACAAGCGTTCTCCCACTGAACTACACCCCCACTGAATAATAATTTAGTAACTTTATGGTGGGCGAAGGGGGACTTGTTCTTTCGTCTCACTTCGTTCGCTGCAGAGACGCAGACTCCTTCCGTTGCCACTCCAGTCCGTCTTTTCAAGTCCCTGAAAACATGCATTTGAGCATGTTTCCACTCTTGTACAATCATAACTATTTACGATAATTCAGTAAATCTACTG
>CAYMPQ010000062.1:0-10073 GCA_964392345.1 uncultured Actinomycetota bacterium | reverse complement strand
TCAAATGTCCATTGTTTTTTTACAATCTTTACGTACTCAGTATTGTTTCCGGGCCTGCCCTTTTTCTTCTGCCTGTAGGTTTCAACCTCTTTTACCACCATATTCCAATCAAAGAAGCGGTCTGATTGGTATTTTGTAAAAATATCTTCAACAGCCTCCTCTATCTGTTTTTTTGTCTTCCATTTTCTCGTACCTACCTTGCCCTCCAGGTTTTAGTCTGCCGTTAAACCACCAGACTTTAGTCTGGTGATGGATAGGCTGTCCAGACCTAGTCTGGGCGTCTCGATTTTGGAGAATAGCAAAAGAAGCCCCTGACTTCAGTCAGGGGAGATTCACTACCCTGTGAACCTCTGCCATAACTTTTTCTTTATCCGGTGAAAGATTATATATTCCATTTGAGGCTACAATATCGAAAAAATCATTTTCAAAAGGAAGATCGTCCGAGGAGCCACGAATAAACTCCACATTACTTATCCCTACTGACTTCATATTAGCTTTAGCTTTTTCAAGCATATCATTTGAAATATCCAGACCATAGACTTTTCCTTTTCTACCTATTGATTTTGCATAGAAATAAAGATCAAGCCCTGCCCCACAGCCTAAGTCAAGGACTACTTCACCCTCCTTTAAATCAACAAAAGGTTGGGGATTGTTAGCTCCCGTAAATGATTCAGTAAATTCCTGGGGAAGTTTATCTAATACTTCTTTAGGGCATACTACATCTATAGCAAAAGTTTTTCCCACTGGAAAATTAAAAGACCTGCAGGGATCTTTTGCAACTTGGCTGTATTTTTCTCTTACTGCCTCTTTTATATCACTAGAGGTCATCTCACTTAATGATTTCTCTTTCATTTCTTTTAACTTATTCCTCTAAATTCAATTGCAAATATGACATGATAATTATAATATTAATTTAATGGAATTGATATTATTTATGAATATAAGAACAAAAAGAATCTGATCCTAATCTCTAAAAATAGCTTCCCTGGTCCTGAGAAGAGGCTATATATATTCTTATAATTCTATATCTAATTATTGTTAAAAAGGGAGTTTATTTATCTTTTAAAACAGATTTAATCAGCTGCAATAGCTCCTTGGGTTGGACAGGTTTATCCAGGAATTTATTTACTGGCAGCCATGATTGGTCAATATCCTGATCGCTAAACTTACCCATATAGATCCCTTTCTCATTCACGGCAGAGAGCATGATAATCGGTATTTTTACCAATACATTATCACTTTTTATCGCTCTTGCAATCTTGAATCCTGCAGAGGAATCCTCAGGGAAAATAACATCCAGAATGATCAGATCTGGACTATAATTGGATACATTTTTAATTACATTTTCATCATTATACTGTGCAGCAACCTCGTACCCATTTGCTTTTAAAACCATGGAAATTGATTCAACAATATCCTGATCATCATCTATTATATATACCTTGTCCATCTGATCCTCTCTTTCTTCCTTTAGTTTTAAAATATTTATTCTAAGTTACCTAATTACATTGTACAATATTATCAAATGAAAAATAAAGACAAAAATGGTAACGAAGCAGTAATCGCTCTAATAGGCGCAGGGAAAGGGGGTCTTGCCCTATTGAAAGTCCTGCTTAGAATTCCTGCAGTTAAGATTAAATATATATGCGATATTGACCCCTATGCAGTTGGGGTCCTTTATGCAAAAAACCATAATATTAACTGTACTACGGATTGTGACCAGATTATTATCGATGAGCAGGTAGACCTTATATTTGAAGCTACCGGTGATCCTCAAATCTTTAAAAAGATCAGCGAAAAAAAATCTCCAAAAATAAGTCTGATGGGTGCTAATGGCTCAAAGATCATTTTTCAATTTCTGGATGCCTATAATGAGGTCAATCAGAATCTCAATGAGTATAAGATAAATCTGGAAAAAAAGATCATTGAAAGAACTGAGGACCTTGAAATAGTGAACACCCAGCTGGAAAAAGAAATGCTGGAATATGAACAGATAAGCCAGAAATTAAAAGAGATCAATAATGAAAAAACAAAGTATTTATTATATGCTACTCACCAATTAAAAGCTCCGTTTTCAGCAATACAGAGTTATGTGGATATTATTCTTGAGGGCTATTCCGGAAAAATATCACAGGCAACCAGGGATATTGTCCAGAAAATTAGGACAAGATGTGAATTATTATCCAGGGTTATCAAAGAAATGCTGGAACTCGAAAAGCTAAAATCCAGGGATGAAATGGTTTTAGATCTAAAGAGGATCAATATCAGTCCCATTCTCACAAATATAATCAAGCAGTTCAAAGTATCTGCAAAGAATAAAAAGATCCAGATCGATTATCCTCACCTGGAGGAAGACCTTCATATTAAGGGAAATGAGAAACATATCGAGATACTTTTTTCTATTTTATTTGAAAATGCAATCAATTATTCCCCCTCCGGCAGCGTGATTAAGGTCATAATTAAGAAAATTGAAGGTCCCCGGCTATATGTCGGTATAGAAGACCAGGGAATCGGTATACCTGAAAAGAATCTGGGTAATATCTTTAATGAGTTCTTTAGATCTAATAATGCAGTTGATTTCCATAAGAACGGTACAGGACTCGGACTTTCCCTGGCAAGAGAGATCGTCAATATCCATAATGCAAGCATCAATGTAGAAAGTGTATTGGGACAGGGTTCATGTTTTTCAGTAGCTTTTAAACTGATATAAATAAGAACAACAAGAATTATTTGATTTTTATTTTATTTACAATAAATTCTATCTAATTTATTACTGTTAATAACCCTTAATAGTTATTATAATAGTTGTTACATTTCTCCTAATTTTAATAATAATGCATTACAATATGTTACAGGATCTTTTTCATTAATAAATATGACTAAGCGAGGTTATATTATGCAAAGGAAAAAGTTTTTTTTAATTCTTACAATCATTACTACAATATGTCTAGTGTCCTGTCAAGTTAATAATATAGGGTAAAGTCTCTTAAGCTTAATTCTTGCATCTTCAGCAGTAAACTGCCAATCAACTTTGGCTTGATCGGAATTCCGCTTTTCTTGCCATGCGGCAACCTCACTTGATAATATCCCCTTATCAGGTATTCTACGGTTTAAGCACTGGCCATTTAGAACCCTTAGCTCAATCTCTGCTATATTGAGCCAGCTGCCGTGTTTTGGGGTATAATGTATTTCAAGCCTGTCGAGTAGCCGTCTTGCTTCCTGCGGCTCAAATACCTCATACAGTGAAAAACCGATATGTGTATTAAGATTATCCATTACCAAAATAACCTTTTTAGCATCAGGATAATGAATATCCAGAAGATCTTTTATCTGTATTGCCCAGTCAACTTTTGTACGTCTGTCTGTAACAGATATAAATCGCTTGCCACCAAATGGTTCGTAGAACATAAACAGGTTGCAGGTTCCATTGCGTTCATATTCATAATCATAACGGGATGCCTTTCCTGGTTTAGCTGATATTGCCAAACGCGTTTCTTTTATTAACTGCTTACTTGTCTCGTCCATACATACCACAGGCATATCCGGACTGTACTCTCTCTTGTAAACTTTTAGAACATCCTCCATTGCACATACAAAGGAAGCATTAGCCTTAGGTGGTATACACCACATCTCTTTTAACCATGGTTTAATTTCGTTTTTTTTAAAGTCTGCCTGACAGTCTCATATGATACACTTTCTACATAATCCAGTTCAACCATCCTATCGGCCAGCAGTCGAAGTGACCACCCACTTCGCCCTTTAGGCGGTTTGCTGCAGGAAAGGACAATAAGATGTGCTTCGGCATCGCCATCGAGCCTTTTGCGAGAAACTTTTTGGATATATTTTTGCCGCTTTAATACTGCATCAAAACCTTCTTGGACCAATTGTTTTCTAACCCTTTCAACTGTTTGTACTGTTACATCAAAAGCCTGGCTAATCTTTTCGTCTGACCACCCAGGTCCATCTTTTCCCTGATCTGCTTTTAACAGAATTCTTGCCCGTGTAAATAACTGAGCAGGTCTTTTGCCTGATGATATAAATCGCTTTAGAATCTGGCTCTCTTCCTGTGACAAACGTACAATATATTTTTTCATGACGTTCCTCCCGACTTTTATCTTTATTGCTGAATATGGCATAAGTCAGGAAGTAAGTCAAGTTAATACCCAATATATTTATAT
Source organism: uncultured Actinomycetota bacterium (assembly GCA_964392345.1). GTDB lineage: Bacteria > Actinomycetota > Humimicrobiia > Humimicrobiales > Humimicrobiaceae > JAUVXY01. The sequence goes on along the minus strand of CAYMPQ010000062.1, from coordinate 5,895 downwards.
TGACATGACACTAGTTAGTTTATCTGCTCAGTGTGGTATTGGTGGTATTAAAAGAGAAGCTCCTACTGTTAAATTACAGATATATGATGGTCCTGATTATTCAGAATCTGACAATATGTGTTATTACCGTGTAGAAGCCATAGTTAGTGGTACCCCCAATCCTGAAGTTGAGTTTAGTATTGATGATAATGTTACGCCTCTTAGCCCTGATAGAGTTGAAGTAGGAGTAGAAATTGGTGATTCTTACACTTTAGTAGTTACTGCCACTAATTTAGCTGGTACAGCTACTGCTTCTATTACTCTTCTAGGTGAATGTAGTGAGGAAGCACCTGAAGAAGAGGAAGCTGAGGAAGTAGTTGAAGAGGAGGAAGCTCCTGAAGAAGAAGAGGAGGAAGTGGAAGCTGTAGCTCCCACCATAACTCTGGAAATATATGAGGGGCCTACACCTGCTGATGGTTTGTGTTTCTATAAAGTAAAGGCAAATGTTACAGGAAGTCCTACCCCAACGATTGAATGGAGCAAAGATGACAGCAATGGTGCGTGGGGAAGTAAAAAAGCTCAGGTTAATCTTCATGATCCAAGTGAAACATACACCCTTATTGCTACAGCTACTAATTCAGCAGGAACTGCTACTGCATCAATTACACTTAGCTGGGGATGTCCTGAGCCTGTAACTGAAGCAGATGTTCCAGTGGCTTTAAACGAAGGAGGATATATAGTATGGAGCGTTACAGTAATGTATCCTCATGACAGTATTTTTGCTGGTGATTCCAATACAGACCAACAATGCAGGGGATATATGAGCTTTGATATTACCGGGCTGGCAGGAGTTACAATTACAGAAGCTTCTTTGTCTATGAGCCCGGAACAGGTATGGGGTGATTCATCTTTTCTTGGTTCTCTATGGATTGATGCTGTGGATTGGGGATCAGATCCACTGGTAATGGCAGATTTTAATATAACACCTTATACGGCAATCCAATCATTTAATGAGCCGGTGATTACATGCACTAATACAAAACTGAAAATCGAGCTTCAGAAAGCTATTAATGATGGAAAATCAAGATTCCGCATTAGAATTAGGTATACAACACCGGCAACTGATTCTGACCACCAGTGGGATGGCTGGGACTATTTGATTGAAGAAGTGGTTTTACATGTTGCATACACTTCATAAGAAGTCAATAAATATTTTGCTTTGAATTGTGAATAAATCCATTATAGAGGTGGAATATAGTCTTATACTATCCTATGCAAAAATACGAAACAATATAGAAGAAGAAAACCCCAATACGGTCCTTACTACCAGTGCATCGAAGATAGCTACGAGGAATTCAAAAGATCCTATGAGAGAAATTTTAGCCAGAGATACGGATACCTGAGGCCTCCGCCTAAAATAAACACCTGCCCTGATGAGTTTGATAATTATATCCGGGATGATTACATAGACTGTGACCATGAGTGCTAGGTTAATTATAGGGCCGCAGGATATTTGGCTGCCATAAAACTGGCCTGGATATGGTCTTTTTCTTATTTCTTTTTACACTTCACGTATTTCCCGTTCTAATATCATGATTTCTGATGCTTTTTGAATCTGGTAACCTAAATTATGGTAACTATGAGTGCTTGATAGCAGGGTGATACAGAAACAAGTTCTTATAAATTCCTCGATTAAAAAATCAATATTTTCAAATTTATCTTTAAATTTTCGAGGAAGACTTTCCAGAACTTCCAGGATCTCTTTTTCAAATTCCTCTATGCTTATTTCCATGGTGCTGTACTATAGACAAAAATTGATTTTATAGGTTTTAATTAATATTATTATATTAATAACAATTTAGGAACTTGGGAAGTATTTTTATAATAATGCGTTGGAAGGATATTGATGTCATCGATCATAAGGCAGGACCTGTCAACAAAGGACTGGACTATATTCTCAGTTAAAAGAGCTGCAAGACCCCGTGATTATAAAGAAATAAAAGATAACAAGGTGATAAAAAATTATGAGCCTGGCTACCCTTTTTGCCTGGGTAATGAAGATATGACACCAGAGGAACTTCTTGTAATAAATGGTGAAAAAGACTGGTCTGTAAGGGTAGTTAAAAACAAGTATCCTGCAGTCGAATCCATGGAAGTTTTTAAAGTTGGGTATGACCGTAGGCATATAGAAGGTCTTTATCTTTCAATTGATGGAGCGGGAGAACACGAAGTAATAATCGAATCGCCATGGCATGATGACAATCTGGTAAAGATGGATGTAAACCATGTAGAGAAAGTCATTAGAGCTTACAGGAAGAGATTCATTGATATCAGCAGCGATCCGGAAAATCAGCTGGTTGTAATATTTAAAAACCATGGCAGGAGAGCAGGTACATCACTTGATCATCCACATTCCCAGCTTGTAGCCACATCTTTTGTTCCCGGGTATATCAGAAACAAGATGTTTGAATCCCAGAGATATTGTGATGACTTTATAAGATGCGTTTATTGCGATATTATTGATTATGAGATGAAGTCAATAGAAAGACTTATCCATGTAAATGATAAATATCTTGCAGTAGCGCCCTATGTTTCAGTAGTCCCATATAATATAGTGATATATCCAAAAAAACACCAATCCTGTTTTGCAGAGATAAGTGAGGAAGACCTGTTGGATCTTACCAGAGTCATGCAGACGGTACTTAAAAAATTATACGGCCTTCTGAACGATCCGGATTATAATTTTGTTATAGACAGCAGTCCTGTAGATCAGTCAGGAAACAGGCATTACCACTGGCACATAGAGATACCGCCCAGGCTCAGTACCAGGGCAGGTTTTGAAATAGGTTCCGGGATGAATATAAATTCTATCTTACCTGAGACCTGTGCAGAAAATCTAAAGAATCAGAAGATACCGGTCTTTTGACCTGATAGATATTAACAAAACCTGTTTTAAGATAAATAGAAAGGGGAAAAGATGAAGAGAGTGAACTGGCAGATAATACTTGGAATATCGTTGGTCGTGCTTTCCGTGATAATGTACGGCATACATTATCTTATTTTCAGAGATGTGTATCATATACTTATATATTTGGTGGGTGATATAGCTTTTGTTCCCATAGAAGTCCTCATGGTCACATTGATCATACACAGACTTCTTTCGGATCGGGAAAAGAAAGCCATGCTCAAGAAGCTAAATATGGTAATAGGGGCATTTTTCAGTGAAGTCGGACTTAAGCTAATACCTTCATTTGCAAGATTTGACCATAAATCTGATGAGATCAAAAAGGATCTTTCGCAGATGAAAAATTGGACGGATGCAGATTTTAAAAAGGCATCTTTTTTTATAGATAATTATGAGTTCCACATCGACAGTAATCTTGGAGATCTTAAGAGTCTCCGTGACTTTTTATCCTCGAGAAGGAATTTCCTATTGAGATTGCTTGAAAACCCGAATCTTCTGGAGCATGAGACTTTCACGGAGTTACTCTGGGCAGTATTCCATCTGACTGAAGAATTGGAATATAGGAGTAACCTGGATAAGCTGCCACATTCCGACCTGGAGCATATTTCAGGTGATATTAAAAGGGTGTATGTATTACTCCTCAGCCGCTGGATCGATTATGTGATGCATCTAAAGGATAACTATCCGTACTTGTATTCTCTGGCTGTCAGGACAAATCCATTGGATGAGGAAGCCTCGCCGATAGTCGGAAATTAGAAGATATAAATGAAATAGGAGCTTGTACTTGGAAATTCCTGGAGACTCGGGATAGATAAAAGATATCCGGGAAAGCTTGTTAAGAAAGGTATATATTCTCTATCAAGGCACCCTATTTATTTATTTTTCAATCTATATTTTTTCTCGGTGTTTCTTCTAAATGCAAATCTTATCTTCTTATTGTATACAGTATTAATAGCTGCAGTCCTACATCTTCAGATCATCACTGAAGAGAGGTTTCTGCTGGATTTTTATGGTACAGAGTATAAAAAATATAGTATTGAAGTGAGAAGATATTTTTCCATCAATAAAAAAACAAGCTCAAACAGTATCAAATAGCCAAACAGCTTCTAAAAAGATAAACTCTGAGCCAGAATTTTAAAATGGCTCATAAAAAATATTGTAATCAAGATTCAGGATGTAATGCTACCAGCGTGCAGGTGAACCGAAAAGAAATCTTGTCTTAATAGGTCCTTAAATATTTCGCATTTTTATCAAGAAACGGAGAAAACCGTATCAAAAATAATTGGATCTATCTTTTTTATATCAGGTTTTCCATCTTCTCCGATTATTTCAGGATCTGCTTTTACATCCATTATATCGTCTATAAACTGGGTGTGAAGTCCGATCTCTATATTATTTAGGAGCTTACATTCAAGAATAAGAGGGAATTCTTCTCCATACGGTGCATCTACAAGGCTGCTTTTTACCGCTGTTATACCGTTTTCTCAAACTTGTTTATATTTCTTCCGGATTCTATTCCGTAATAATCAGCTTTTTCAACCTGGTCCGAGGGTGCTATATTTATTGTAAATGCACCTCTGGACATAATATTGCTGTAGCTATAGGTGGCTTTCCGCAGTGAAATTGCTACACATGGCGGTACTGAGCAGCATATGCCTCCCCAGGCTGCAGTCATGATATTAGGTTGGTCATTTTCATCATAGGTGCCTACCAGAAGGACCGGTGCAGGATATAAAATAGTTTTTGCCCCAAGTGATTTTTTCATCTGATACCTCTTATAAGGTTTTAAGTTTTATAGTTTTTTCTTCTGATAAATATCATTATACAGTAATTTATAGATACGGCACATGATTATCCTGATAGTTAAGAGAGCATTGGAAAATCACTTAAAGGAATCCGGGAAAAAGTAATCATTTCTACTAAATCATTTAAAACTGAGAAAAAAGAATTTCTTGGAGATCTTGAAGAAAGCCTCAGAAGGCTTAATACAGATTATATAAATATTTTTCTGTTCCACGATACATCAGGAGATAAAAGACTAGATAACCTAATAAACAATGGTTTAATAGAAGCGCTTATAGGGGAAAGGGAAAGATTGGTTTTATTGGTTTTTCATGCCATAGCCCTTACATTATTAAAAGATATTATGATGTAGTCGATTTCTCTGTTCTTATGATACCTGTAAATTTTATATCTACAGAATTTATAGACAAGAATTATAAAGAACTGGTAGTGAAGGATATCGGGATAATGGGAATGAAGCCCCTGGGTGGTGGAAGGATCAAGGATGCACGCATAAGCCTTAAATATATAAATCAATATGAAAAAATCATACCTGTTATCGGAATGCAAAGCAGGGAAGAGCTTGCTCAGAATCTAAAGTTTATTAATACTTCAGGTCATTTAAATGACAAAGATCGCAGGATAATATCGAGCATAAATTATGTGAAAAAAGATAAGTATCAGAAAAAATATTCTATACTTAAGAAAAAAATCGATAAATTGGGATTTATCTCAACAGGCAGCGTGATGAAAGTATATAAGACATGCGGCAATCCCGGATGCCTGTGCCATAAGGATAAAAGCAAAAGGCATGGACCATATAATATCTGGACCCGTAAAGTTAAATCCAGGACCATAACAAGGACTTTGACAGATGAGCAAGCAAAATTAGCCCGGGCATGTATTAATAACATGAGAAAAGCAGAAGTTATACTGAAGCAGATAAAGGATCTATCTGCTCAATATATTGAAAGTTATGAAAATAATTTTAGTGTGGACAAAAATAGGGAAAAAGTGTAATTTCTACTTGCGGAAAATAAGTTTTTATTATTTTAAAAATCATAATTAAAACCACATAGTTCCATCAGCTTCAAGCACTAAATTATTTAAAGTTGCAGCACCAACTACCCTGGAACCATCCACAAAATCATCAGGCGTTAATTTTTCCC
>CAYMPQ010000061.1:0-10270 GCA_964392345.1 uncultured Actinomycetota bacterium | reverse complement strand
TTAAATAAAATAACACGCTAATTAAATCTTCTAAAATAAAATTAAATTTAGATAAAAATAATATTTCTAAACAAACTTATTAAAAATACTACTAAATATAATATATGAGCTTTTTTAGTGAAAACTTTGTTGATATTCTCTTAGTAAATCTGGTTCTATACTTCCCTCTGAATATATCCTGACTTTCTTTAAAACTTGAATTATTATATCAACAACTTGAAGTGTGTAAATCTTGATAGTATCATATTCAATATAACCTGACCCTTCTTTTGGAGTAAATATCGAATTCAAAGCTAAATCTTCAACCTCACTAGAAATTGTATTTACAATCGATTTCGATGATCCTTTTTCTATTAGTTTTGTATTCAAAAATAAACTAAAATTGTCAAAAGGGCATCTAAACAGTAGAAAAGGACTTTGGCAAACCCCAAAATAAATATCTGGCCCTTCCACAGAATAACTGACTTCAAAATCAACAGCAAATCCAGTTGGAAAACTAGAATCATATGATCCAGATTCATAACTATAATAACCAAAACTTGAATCATTAACTTTATATCTCCAAGAATGTACTTTCAATTCTGGTATCCAAAATGCCATTCCAACTGCTTTTAGTGAATTTTTTAGAAAATCATGTATCTTTTCACCATAATTAATGTCCAAAGCATTACATACAAAAATATCTTCTGGGTTATAGATTTTTAAGATATCTTTTATGTCTTTTTCAAGTTTATAAGGCAATATTTCTACATATAAATTAGACCCAATTAAGTCATTAATACTTTTAACTACTAATTTATCCTCCAAACAACCATATATATTAAGGGAATCATAAAATTTTTCTAAATCTCTATTTTCTTTTAAAAGTTGATTGAAGTGGATATTACTTTGTAAGATATGCCAGCTATATCTTAATTCCTTTAATTCATTCTTTTTATTTCCAAATCTATTATTAAATTCAGATAAAAATCTTTCTGAAATAAACTCTTTTATTTCTTCTAATTTAGAATCGTTGACGATTTTTTCCCTTGATGTCGTTAAGGTTAATTTCGAATTGCCTGAAAGATCAATTAACTGTTGCATATTTTTTATCCACTCTGGTAATATAGATTCCAGAGGAATTTTAAAACCTTGCTGGGATATAATATCTTTAGAGTTCTCATAATTCTCAATTTTTGCTAAATATCCTCCTATTCCATTATTTTTTTTTGGATTAAAAGTAACTAAAAACTTCTTTGTTTTTCTATAATCTTTTATCAAAGAATGTATATTATTATATAATGTCTTTCTCTCTTTTCTTAACTCATCAATTATTTGAATTGGAATCTCCAATAATCCTATAAAACTACTGACAGATTCAATTAATCTAAAATCTTTATCCAATGACCTAGACACTTTAATCTTAACCGTGGTACCAATTTTTATTTTATTTTTTATATACCTTTTTACTATATAATTAGTAACACCTTGAAATTCCAAAGAGAAGGCATCCTCGTTTTCATTTTTAGTTTCAATTAGTATTTCATCACCAAGAATAAAACAAGATAAAAATCCAATGCCAAATTTGGAGATCGGATCAATCCTTTTACCTGTTGAATATAAATTAAGATAGCTAGCTGATTCATAGTAACTATTACCAACATTCAAGAGAAACTTTTCAATAATTTCAGTTGTCATCCCAATTCCATTATCTTTACATTCTAAATAAAGATCATCTCCATTTAAATAAATACGCAATATTATTTTTGGTTTATATCCAACTTCAGTCTTAGCCCTTTGCCTACATGCATCTACGCTATTTTGTAAAAGTTCTCTAATGCAAGTTGATAGATTAGAATATAAATTATTTCCCATCAATAATTCTAAAACAACTTCTCTATTAACCTTAAAGTACAGTTCAACACCTTCAAATCCTCTAGAATTAATATTAGTTTCTATTGTTTTGTAACTAAGCGAATACTCTTTACTGTAGTAACCTAATAATGTTTGACATAAATTAAGTTCATCTTGCAAATACTCTATAAACTTTTTAACATTTATAAAAATTTTCGGATCATCAGTATCTATTGCAATAATTATCTTATCTTTATTTCTATTTGGAGAAACAGCTAATACAGATAAGTGCTTGTTCCATTCAGCTTTACTTATTGGATCCTCAGGATTTATAAAATCATAGAGTGCCAATGGAGTTCTAGATTTTGTGCAATCAAGAATATCTGCAAGCCTAAGATATGCTACTAATGCCTGGATATTTATTATTTTTCCAGGGCCAACAGTGTATTCGGATGGAAAATTTTTATTGTCCTTAATAATTGTTCCAATATCTAAACCATGCCCTCTAACAATTCTAGAAACTGCTAGACCATAAGCTTCATCATTTAAAACATTTTTAAAAAAATCTAAAACTAAGATAGCTGATCTTTCATGATGCATTTCCCTAACCCACTGCCTTATAATATTTTCTTCATTCAAACTACCTATTTTTCTATCTAAAATTGAGATTTTATAGTTATTATAATCTGGATTCCTTCTAACTTCATTAATATCTTTTTTTGACATTGCCATTCCAATATCGTGAGTGAAACAGGCAGCAATCAAACAAAATAATTCATTATTATTAATTACATTATGGATTTTATCTTTAATTAACCACTCTAATGTTTTTAATACATTTAACACATGACAAGAGAAGTTATGAGGAGTATATGAAGGGAAAAAAACATCGATTCTATCTAAAACTGGAGAAGCCCATGCAGCAATATGAGCTAGATTATTGACTAATAACAGGTTCTCGCTGCAATTTTTTATATCAAAGTATTTGATTAAACTAGTCGTACTTAAATTTTTTAGCCATTTTTCTTTTTCTTCTATGGAGCTCATATATTTAATCACTTAATTCTTTTAAATAATTTTTATTCTCAGTTAAAATTTTAAAAATTTTAATAACAACTATTTATTTTAACTATTAAAAATTCTGGCTATTTTCATATTATTTTTAATTAAAAGTAATATTATAATAAAGCAATTCTAAAAAGCTTTCAAAAATAATATTTATAATCCAAATAGTATCTAAGTCTTCAGTAAAATTATTCTTCTAAAATATACTATAAATAAATAGTATTACAATATTTTTCTGCTATAACATATCTAATAATAATTATAAGCTTCTGATATAAGTATCTAAGAATTTCCTTTCTTTAATTTTATAATCTAAATAAGAAACTTTCCTTAACCCTCTCCTCGCTTATCTCTTCCCAATATTTCTTATACAGCTCTACCTGCTTCTCGTATGCTTTCTTCCTCTCCTCATCCTTTTCAAAATCATCTGTCTTGTAATCTACAATAACCCACTCGCCTGCTTCTTTAAAAACTAAATCAATAACTCCGTGCACTATGCTGCCAGCTTCACCCAATGCAAAAGGAACCTCAAAATACTTCTCATCTGCACTTGCTATCCTCTTCCATAAATCACTTTCCATATACTTATCAATAAGACCAATTAGTTTATCAATCTCATCTTTAGGCCTTCCTTCCTCTTCAAGCCACTTGCCAGCAACTGTCTTTAACTTTTCATACTTCCCCCTGCAAACAAGCTCTACTGCCTTATGGACAATCCTTCCCCAGCTCATTCCACCTGCAGCTCCTTCAGAGAAAATTACCCCTTCCTTAGCTTCAGCAGTTACATTAGTAAGTCTGTAAGAATCCTCCCCAATATCTTCAATACTCTTAGCAATTATCTCTTGCTGCCTCTGCCATTTATCTTTACTAATGCTAAAAACTTCCCTTCCTATATCTTCAACCACATCTTCAACCTTTATCTCTGGAGCATTCTTTAGACAATCATAAAGAAACTCCCAGGCCTTAACTCTACTGCCCTCCCTGTAAGTGCTTACAACTAAAATATTTTTAGCCCTCGTAACAGCAACATATTCAAGCCTTCGCCTTTCAGCATCTTCGTATTTTTTCTCCTCATTGGATTTTTCTTTCCAATCTTTAGGAAAACCAATAATCTCAGAAGTATAATTGCTGCCCTTCTTTATAACAGCAAAATATCCCTTTGCTTTATTTCCTTCAGTTCTTGTTATATGAAGTTCTGGATCCCACTGTTTAATCTCGCCCAGAGGGTCAGCTAAAATCACTACAGGAGCCTCAAGGCCTTTTGCTTTATGAAGATTCATAATCCTAACTGCATTTTTATCAGAAAGTGCAATATTTGCTGATTCAATATCCTTTGAATCTAAAAGATCGCCAAGACCGGCAGTAAAGTCAGAAAATGTTCCTATCATATCTTCTGTAAATCCTTTTATAAGCTGAAGTGCTTTAAAAATGTTACCCACTTTTGCAACTCCATTATCCTCTGATAACGCAAGAGGAACAGTTCCAAGCTTTTCAATTATAATCTCAGCAGCTACCTGCGGGGTGTATGTTTTTATTATCTCCCTATATTCTTTTAGCCTGCTAAAGGCTGCAGAAATTTCGGAAAAACCATCCGGCACTTTGCTAAAATATGAAAACCATCCACCTGCTTTTTTAAACTTATACAGCACATCATCACTTATTCCAAAAAACAGGCCTCGCAGTGCCGAAATTAGTGAAACTGGATCTCTTTCATCTTCTATTGCCATAAATAGCTTGTAAATCTCTTTTAACTCATTCGAGCTTCCAAAACTTTCGCTCCCTGAAATATCATATGGAATACCCCGAAGCTCTAAAGCCTCAGCATACTTGCTTAGATGTTTCTTCCCTTTAGCAAGTATTAAAAAATCAGAATATTCTGCCTTTTCTGTCAGTCCCTGTTTTATTTCTTCGTCAGTCCGCTGCAACTTTATACCCCCGCTGGTTGCTTCTTTTATCCACATAGAAATTCTTTTTGCGTCCTCTTCTGCAACCCTGCCTGCATTATTGCCCCCTACTTTTTCAATAGGATTTTCCATTATTCCAGAGCTAAATTCGTCTTCTGAATTTCTGACTGTTTTTAAAGGAAAATATTTCGCCTGGTATTTTGTTTCTTTTTCAGGAAAAATATCCTTAAAAGTCCTATCAACTACTTCTTCCATAAATGGAAGTGACCTGAAATTTGAATTAAGTTCTAAAACACCGCAGCCATCACGTAAAAATTTATCCTTAACCATATTATAAATATCAATGTCTGCCCTCCTGAATCGGTAAATGCTTTGTTTTGGATCACCTACTACAAAAAGCGCCCCGGGCTCTGGAAAAATCTTTCTCCAATCATTTTCATTATCATCATCCCCTGTAAGAAGTAAAATTATTTCAGCCTGAATTGGATCTGTATCCTGAAATTCATCTACTAAAATATGAGTAAATTTCTTTTTAAAATACAGCCTGACTTCATGGTTATCCCTTAGAAGTTTTGCTGTCTTCATAAGTAAATCTTCAAAGTTTAATATTGAATGCTCTTTCCTCCAATCCTCATAAAATCTTTCCCCTTTTTTAGCAAAATCAATTAAATGCTTATGCACATATTCGTACCACCTTGTAAGAGCTGGACTGATAATACTATCCTGAAAGTCTATCATCGTTTGCTGATACTCCTTTGCGTTACCATCAGGCCATCTGTTTTGAGTAACGCCAGGTTTTTTACTTATCTGTTTAAGCAGTACTGGTAGCAGCCTTTCTTCTTTTAGAAAACCTGAATTTATATAATTTCTGGTCTTTGTTATAATTTTCTGTAAATCATCCCATCCTTTTTCTGGTTCATGGGCGGGAATTTTATCATCAAAATATCCGATAAATTTAACAATTGATTTCTTTACACTTAAAAAATCAGGTTTTTTTACATCTTCAGCTGCAATCTCCACATCCGGATACTGCACAAGACGCATAAAAGACTCTTTTATATCACCTGCGCTCATCCCAATCTCATCCATAAAAGCAAATATATCATTTTCAGAAATCCTTTCTGTTTCAATAAATCTGCTCCAGGTAGTTTCAGCATAAGTTTTATCTTCCTCCTGATCTATTTCCTCAAAACCAGGGTCCACACCTGCCTCTACAGGCCTTTCTCTTAGTAGCTTTGAACAAAAAGAATGTATTGTGCCTATAAAAATTTGCTCAAGGTTTGAAAGAGCAAGCAATATATTTTTTCTCTCATCCTCACAAGTAAAAGAAGACTTTATATTTTCCTCCAGCTTTATTTGAAATCTTTCGGAAAGCTCTGCTGCAGCCTTACGGGTAAATGTTACAGCAGCAATATTTCCAATATTTGCAGCACCTTTCTTTATAAGGTTTACCATTCTATCTACCAGGCAGTATGTTTTACCTGACCCTGCACCTGCTTCAACAAAGAAGCTTTCCTCCAGCCTGTTAGATATCTTCTCCCTTGCTTTTTTGTCAGCAAGATCTCTGGTTGCATCTTTATTTGTATCCTTATGTTTTTTGTTTTCCATAAAACTTATAGCTTTTTACTTTTAATTTATTTATAGTTTTTTAATTCTTTCCATCGGCCAATCACCTTGTTTTCAGGATTTTTTATTTTTACCTTAACATTTAACTTTGTATTAATATCTCCATATATATCAGTGTCATCTAAATATGGAGGGTTTTCCTCATCAGACACTATAAAGACTCCACTGCTTATAAGGTCAAGCATAATGGTTAAAGCCCCCTGCCACTTTTTAGTCTCTGAAGTGTCCCTTATAAACAAATGGCCTTTTCCGGATTTCCTGCCTTTTTCTGTAGGGAGTACATATCCTGATTTTGTAACTTTTGCAGATGGATTAGTCTTTTTTAATATTTCTTCTACTGCCTTAGCATAAAGTATGTGCTGCATCTGTGTTCCACCCGCAACATAAGCTTCCTTATTGTAGGAGTAAGCACTGCCTGTTTTGTAATCCCACACATGATAGTTGTTTTCATCTACACTATCTACTCTGTCAATCTTTCCTGCAAGATTTATATAGCTTCCACTTCCAATATAAACCTTAACAGGGCTTCTGCCCCTGTAGCCAAACTCCATTTCAAGAAAACATGGACTGCCGAGTTCTTTGTTAACTTTAAGAAATACAATAAGGTCTCTTTTTAACTGTTTGTATTCATGGTTAAAAACAGCTATGTTTGAGATTGGCACTTCTTGCCTATACTTTTCTACTGTCCCGTCAAGGATTTTATTTATCGTTTTTTGCTGAATTTCCATATTGGGAACTTTTTTAGTATTTTTTAATTTATATACAAATTTCTGAAATACCTCATGCAAGAGGCTTCCTCTCTGCATTACATCAAGCCATCTTGATAAGTCTTTTTTAGTTTCCTCCGGCCTGTTTGCAGAAAGAATATATTCTATAAAATATGCAAAAGGACACTCAGCAAACAGTTCAATTCTTGAACATGAAAGAACTATACTGTCATTTTTTCTGGGGTCAAGCTCATCTCCTTTGGGATTAATTTTTCCATCATACTCAGTTAGCCTGTCACTGTTTCTGCATTCCCTTGCAAAAACTCCCTTCGCAAGTCCCGGATATATCTTTAAGATAGACTCTTTCGCATTTTTTATAGTCCCGGTACCAGCTAATTTATTTAGCCACCACTTCGTATCATCAACTGCAATCTCTTTTTTTAGTTTATTTACAAATCCAACTGGTGTGCCAACACAGGCAAACATCTTTTGATAATCTGCTGCAGAGTCATTTATTTTCAGCCTAAAAATTTGAAGAAAAACTGATGAAGGATAAAGTGTCGCATCACTGCTAACATCATGGTTTGAAAAACTTACAGTAACTTCTGCCCTAAGACTTGCAAGCATTGAAGCTGCCTCGTATAACTTCTTTTTTAGCTTATCTTGAGAAAGCTCAAGATTATAATTTAAATTCTTTCTTTCTTCATCTAAAAGCACGGGATCCTGAGTTTTAACCCCTGGAAATTTATTGGAATCAAGTCCCACAATAAAAACATTTTTTCTACCAGATCTTCCTCCATAAGTAAAATCCGAAATATGAATGTGACCGGGCTTTGGTCCTGATTTTTTAAATCTTATTTTAGATATGGTTTCTATCAATTTTTGAGAAGCTTCTTCAACTGGCATACTGCTTGTGGCAATCCGCGACAATAGTTTTAATCTTTCCTTAAGAGTTGCCTTAAAACTTGCCTCATTTTCATTTCTTTTGCCTACAAATTCATCTAAAAACTTAATGCAGCCTACAGATAATAATTTTAAATCTATATTCCCGCCTGAGTCTATTTCTGGCACTAAATTTAAAAGTTTATTTGATAACTCTCTTAACTCTGCCAATAATTTAAGATTTTTCTTGCATATTTTTAGGTCATTTTCTTTTACCTTATTTTTTATTCTGTCTTCTAACCTTAAAATTTCTTTATTTAAAACCAGGCTGTATCGCTTCCTCCCCCATCCAATTTTTGATATCCTTAGCATGTAAGCAAGCTGCAAGTTACTAAAACTGCTGCCACTCTGTTTTTGCCTTTGGAGTTTTATAAGATTATTTTTTAGAAGTTTTCTTAAATGAACTTCCCCATAGTCTTCCTTTATCCATAGGATAAATCCTTTTAGTGCCATTCCAACAGTGCTGAAATCTCCCGGGATACCTTCTGAAAATGTTGCATAAATTCCAAGCTTTTCACATACCCTGTATATAGCACTAAAATAAGGATCAGATTTAGTATATATTATCTCAGTGCTATCAAGCGGGGTACTGCTGGCAGCAAGTCTTCTAAATATCTCTTTTACTTCATTTTGGTAGGCTGTACTGCTAAATATATCTATAGTTCCGTCATCTGAAGCAGCAGGTGAATTTTCTATATCAAACAGCCACCTAAATCTTTCAACATTTGATTTAATGTCAGGATAATCTGTAAATTTATATTCGCTCCTGTCTTGCTCTTTCCACCTATTTTTTGGTTCTCTGGTACCATAAATTTCTTCTTCATCAATAACAATTAAGCTTCTGCCACAAAGCTTCTCCAGAAATTTTTTTTCAACCTCACTGCTTATATATCTGGATAGAACAATATATTTTTTATCTTCCAGGTTAATGCTATTTTCTATTAGGTCGCAAGCAGCACTTACAATATCCACTGAATCTACCAATTTTTTTTCTTTTAGCATCTTTTCATATTCTAAAAAAATCAGCTTTAAATCTTCTGCCTTATTTCTGCTTACAAAATACTCGCTTTTAAGATCTAAGGGAGAGGTGCCTGAAGATTTAAGTTCTACTATAATGCTGCCAATTGCGCTAATTATTCCTGTGTTTATCGTGTGCTTTTCAAAATACTTGAGACTGCCTGATTCTGCTAATCGGGTAAAAATCTCATCTACTAAAAAATTTGATTCAAGGGTTGAAATCCTGTCTAATTTTTCCTTATATAACTTTTCTTCTGTAATTTCTTCTGCAAGCGATGCTGCTGTTGCAACTTTAAAATTAATCCATCCTGCACCAGAGCTGGCAAGATTTTCTAAAATCTGGTATCCAATATCAAAGCTGGGAACCACCAGAGTCTTCTCCTGAAATCTATATTTGTATGATATAAACTTTAATTTAGATATTAAAAAATTTTCCATTCTAACAAATTCAATAAATGAAAATTATTTATTGTAAAATCTCATTCACTTTATGGTTAGCTTTAATTATACGACTTTACCTTCAGATGTTATATTAATTATTGATCTATAGATTGAAAAATCATTTTTAGCTCATTTATTAAATATAAAACATCTCATTTTTCTTCAATAAACCAAGGAGTTTTTTATCAAGTGTCCATATCTTTGAATTTGTCCTTCTTGCTATCATCAGAATTACCACATCTATAAGTCCAACACCTTTAGAAATTAATTTATTCCTTCCAAAATAAGCTCCTGCTTCAATCCAGATCCCAGATTCATTCATTTTAGGCAAACACTCCCAGTATGAAGTAATAATTTTTTGTTCGTGTTCATCTTTAGCGCCCTGCAGTAATTCACCAATAATACATTCAGCTACAAGAATCTCCCGTCTTTCAAGCTTTTGCTGCATTATTGTAAATACTTCTTCATTTCTTTTTAGGAACTCAATCCATATTGATGTATCTACTAAAATCATCGTTTACGATTTAAGTTTCTGATGTCTAAAGCTCTAAAGTCTTTTTGAAATTCTATAGGACTGTCACTAACAATCTTGTTCAATTCCTTTATACGTTTTAACGCAACCCACTCTTTTAGTGCAACTGTCAGGCAATCAGTTAAATTTTTACCCTTAGCATATTTTCGCACTTCTGAAATTAAATCGTCTTTTATTATGGCTGTTACTTTCATACGATACAA
>CAYMPQ010000060.1:0-10365 GCA_964392345.1 uncultured Actinomycetota bacterium | reverse complement strand
TTTTTGGATCAATTTGCAGTTACTTATGGAAAAGAAAATAGTGCTATTTTTTTAAATTTTAAGGATCTTTCTTATGAGCGCATTCCTTTTGATTTAAAAGATAATGTAATTTTAATTGTTGACTCAAAAGAGGAAAGAAATCTTTCCAGCACCGAGTATAATAAACGCAGAGATGAATGCAGGGAAGCTGTTGAAATGATATCTTCGCTGGCTGAGGCCAAAAATATATATTCTTTATCGGATGTTAGCCTGGATTTACTTCATAAACTAAAAGAGAAGCTGCCTGCAAAATTATTTAAAAGAGCAAGGCATGTTGTCACTGAAAATAGCAGGGTGCTGCTCTCAAAAGAATATTTAATGAAGGGCGATATAGAAAAATTAGGTTTGGTGCTGTTAGAATCACATAATAGCTTAAAGAATGATTATGAAGTTTCCACAGAAAGACTTGATTTTTTGGTAGATGAACTTACTAAAATTAAAGGGGTTTATGGTGCCAGGTTGATGGGAGCAGGTTTTGGCGGGAGCATTATAAGCATTGTCAGAGGGGATAGAGTCAGCAGTATTATTGATGTGGTAGGAAACAAGTTTTTTAAAGAATTTGTAGTGGTTCCTGACTTTATAGAATGTTTGCCGTCAGACGGTGCAAAGAGAGTAGAAAAAAATAACAAAGAGTGCAGAAGAGAAGAGGACCTTAAAAAGAGGACTACTGTTAAAAAAGATGGGAGATACTTAATATACTATGATTTTTAAAAAAGTATTGTTTTAGAAAGGATAAAATGCTTGAACTGCGATGTGATCCTGTAAAAGGCCAAAAAGTTGCATATGCAACTAAAAGGCAGGACAGAACTTTTCACCCACCAAAGGATTTTTGCCCTCTCTGCCCAACAAAGAGCAGTAAGATGGAAACGGAGATTCCGGAGAGTGATTATGACATTGTAGTTTTTGAAAATAAATTCCCAACTTTTAGCAGAAATCCGGATGTCTTAGGTAAAAAAAAGAAAAATCTTTACCGGCATGTAGAATCAAAAGGAATATGTGAAGTTGTGTGCTACACGCAGGAACACGATCTGTATTTGGAAGACCAGCCTGCAAAAAAAATTGAAAACTTAATTAAAGTCTGGCAGGACAGATATTATAATCTAGGAAAAAAGGATTTTATAAAATATGTTTTTATTTTTGAAAATAAAGGTAAAGAGATTGGCGTAACTTTGTCTCATCCTCATGGGCAGATTTATGCTTTTCCATATGTTCCGCCTGTTGTCAGGCAAGAGCTGAAGTCTTCAAAAGATTTTTATCATAAAAACAAAAAATGCCTCCATTGTGCGATAATCAAAGAGGAGCTAAAAGAGGGGAACAGGATTATAATTAGGAATGATGATTTCATTGCATTTATTCCTTTTTATGCCAGATGGCCTTATGAGGTACACATTTATTCTTTAAGACATCTTGGGAATTTGTGTGAACTAAACGGTAAAGAAATCACCTCACTTGCTGAAGCTATCAAGGAATTAATAATTAGATATAACAAGCTTTTTAATTTTAGGATGCCATATGTAATGGTAATTCATCAAAATCCTACAGATAATAAAAATTACGACTACTATCACCTTCATTTTGAATTTTACCCACCCTACAGGACAAAAGATAAATTTAAGTACATGGCAGGTTGTGAGCTTGGGGCTGGAACTTTTATTAATGACACACTTCCAGAAGAAAAGGCTAAAGAATTAAGAGAGGCAGGTAATTCTTAGCAGGTCTTAAATTGTAGTAAAATTAATTTTACTAAAGCAATTCTTGGTGATAATATAAAATTATATCTGTCAGGAGATTATGTGCTATGCAATAAAATACATAATAACTGCTAAAATTATTATGCAATATTGTAATATTCTGGATAGAATTCAAGGAGGTGTGCAGTAAGTGGTAAAATTTAATTCTCTTATGGATATTATTGAATCAAGAAGGAGTATACGATCATATAAACTGCAGGATGTAGAAGAGGAAAAATTAGAGTACATACTTCAGGCTTTTAGAAAAGCCCCTTCAGCTAAAAATATTCAACCCTGGAAACTGATTATAGTAAAGGATAAGAAAAAAAAGAATGACTTAGCCATAGCTTGTAACGGCCAGACTTTTATAGCAGAGGCCCCTATAGTTATAGTAGCCTGTGCTAAAGAAGATGAAGCATATGGAACAATGGGGGGATATATGAACAGCTACCCGGTTGATCTGGCTTTGGCTATGGAACATTTGATTTTAGCTGCCACTGAACAATGTTTGGGAACCTGCTGGATTGGTGCTTTCAAGGAAAAATTAGTAAAAGATCTTCTTGGGGTTCCAAAAAATGTGCGAGTTGTAGCATTAACCCCGGTGGGCTATCCAGCAGTGGAAGGCAATGTTAGGGGTAGGAAGCCTTTATCTGAAATAGTGTGCTATGATAAATACATAGACTGATAGACTATGGAAATAATAGTAACCCATATTGGCTCTGATTTCGATTCTTTTGCTGGAATGGTTGCAGCAAAAAAAATTTACCCGCAGGCTCAAATTATTCTCCCAACTGCAATTAACCAAAATGTTAGAAAATTTATTGCCCTCTATGAAGACGAACTGCCTCTGCTGAAAGAATTCAAAGAAATAAATTTAAGAAGCGTTGAAAAAATAATTGTAATAGATACTAAAATCTCTTCGAGAATTGGCCCTGTTAAAAATGTTTTGGCAAACAAAAATGTTGAAATTTTAGTTTACGATCATCACCGCAAGTCCAGCAAGGATGTAAAAGCAACGCATGACTATTCGATGGAAGTATGCGCAACCGCAACGATTCTGGTAAATATTATAATGAAAAAGGAAATTGCCATTTCCCCGCTTGAGGCTACTTTATTTACATTGGGAATTTATGAAGATACAGGGTCATTTATGTATCCCAGCACATCTTTTATGGATATGGAGGCAGCAGCTTATCTTTTAAAGAAAGGGGCAAACTTATTTGTGGTCTCTAAATTTCTTAACCTCTCCCTTACGGATGCTCAGCACAGGCTGCTGGAAAAGTTAATAATGAATTGTCAAAAAGTTAAAGTTAACGAAAAGGAAGTTTTAATTTCCCAGACTAAGGCTGACAATTATATTGAAGGACTTTCTGTACTGACACGAAAATTATCTCAGATTGAAGACGTGAGTACAGTTTTTTGCTGGGTTAAAATGAAAGATAAAACGTATGTGGTTGCCAGAACTGATGATAAAGATGTAGATGTATCTAAAATACTAAGTGCGGTTGGCGGTGGAGGGCATCCCCAGGCAGCTTCAGCAGTCGTAAAAAATTTGAGTTTTGAAGAAATTAAAAGCAGGATAATCTCTTCGCTTAAGAAAAACATTAAAAAACCTATGCTTGCAAATAATATTATGTCTTATCCTGTAAGGGTTGTAAATGAGAATGAAAGCATACTAAAGGTTAGCAGGGTTCTTAAAAGATATGGGCACTCCGGAATTCCTATTATTGACTCAAATAAAAATCTGGTTGGCATAATTACCAGAAAAGACATAGATAAAGCAATGAGTCATGGTCTTTCTCATGCTCCCGTAAAAGGTTTTAAGTCGCACGGTACCATAACAGCTAATCTTGATACAACAGTAGATGAAATTCAGTCAATGATGATAGAAAACAGTGTAGGCAGAATTCCAATCCTGCATAAAAATAAAATTGTTGGAATAGTTACAAGAAATGATATTTTAAAATTTTTATACGGGCAAAAGAATGTTAAGGCTGCTAAAAAAACTATCAATTACTATTCTTTAGATATAAAGCAAAGAATAGCAAGCCTATTCCCCAAAAAAATACATGACATCCTAAAAATTATTTCAGACGTATCAGAGGAGACAAAGTGCAGAGCCTATTTAGTAGGAGGTATTGTTAGAGATATTCTACTTGGTATACCAAATTTTGATATAGATGTAGTTGTGGAAGCAGATGGGATAAAATTTGGAAAGAAGTTAGCATATGCACTAAATGCAAAAATTGAAAGCCACAAAAAATTCAGAACTTCTGTGATAGTGTTGGAAGATGGACAGCATATAGATATAGCAACTGCGAGAGTTGAATACTACAAAAAGCCTGCTGCATTACCAAGTGTAGAGCCGGGAAGCATAAAACAAGATCTTTCGAGAAGGGATTTTACTATTAACACCATGGCTCTTTCTTTAAATAAAGAAAAATTTGGTGAAATACTGGATTTTTTTGGAGGAAGAAAAGATTTAAAAGAAAAAAGGATAAAGGTATTGCATAAAATGAGTTTTATAGAAGATCCTACCCGGATTTTCAGGGCAGTAAGGTTTGAGCAAAGATTAGGATTTAAAATGGATGACCAAACAGAGAAGCTGGCAAGAACCACCATAGAAATGGACATAGTTAAAGAGCTTACAGGGGTTAGAATTAGAGATGAGGCAGTATCTATACTAGATGAGGAAAAACCATGGAAATCACTTAAGAGATTGTACGAGCTGGGAGCGTTAAAAAAAATAGGCTTAAATGTTGAAATAAATCCTAATTTTATAAGAACTGTAAAAAAAATACTTAGCTGTCAGGAAGAGCTCCAGCCTTTTTATGGCAAGGATTTAAAAAAATGGAGGCTTTTGCTTGTTTTGCTGCTGTGCGGTGTTGATACAAGCAACATAAGAAAATGGTGCTATGAAATGAAAGTTAGAAAGAAAGATATAGATATTGTTGTGGAAGCAATGGAAAGATGGAACAAAGCTAAAGAAAGCCTTAAAAATATTATTAAAAAAAATTCTATCCTGTACGTGGTTGTTTCAAAACTTTCTCCTGAACTGCAGGCAGTAGCTTGCAGCTGGGGGAAAAAATACAGTGAAAACATTAAAAGATATTTAACCGAAGTTTCTGGCATAAAGCTAAGTATTGACGGGGAGACACTAAAAGGTATGGGGTACAAACCTTCTAAAAAGTTTAAGTATGTGCTCGAAAAACTTTTTGAGATGAAGCTTGATGGTAAGATTAAAAACATAGATGAGGAAATTAATACCGCAAAATTATTAATAGATAAGATTGGTAATGGGTAGAAAATCAAAAGTTGCTAATTTGCATATTATTTAATAAACTTGTATAATATGCAGTTAATAAAATCAATGGAGATAAGATAGATTGAAGATGAGCAGTAGCAATTATGACAGCAGTGACGGAAGTTTTAAATTAATACCAGATGGAACCATCACGAGCGTTCCTGAGTTTTATGCAGCTTCATGCCGCTGTGGGCTAAAAAGATCAGGCAAAAGTGATATTTGCATAATATATACGCCACTTGATACCTGTTGCAGCGGTGTTTTTACTAAAAATAAGTTTCCAGCAGCTCCTGTAACGGTTTGCAGGGAGCAACTAAAAAAGACAAGCAATATAAAAGCAGTTGTTGTAAACAGTGGTGTTGCCAATGCCTGCACAGGGGAGCAGGGATATGCTGATGTATTAAAGATGGTAGACATTGCCTCCAGTTGTTTAAATATTAACAAGGAAAACGTACTTATTTCATCAACAGGCGTAATTGGAAAGCAGCTTCCAATGAAAAAAATTGAAGAAGGAATAAGATGCTGCAGCGAGAGGCTTAAACCTGACGGTGGTCATGGGGCAGCAGGTGCCATACTTACAACAGACAAAGCTAAAAAAGAGATAGCTGTAAAAATTATTGTAGATGCTAACAGCAGCAGTGCCAGTGACATAGTAATAGGCGGGATTGCAAAAGGCTCTGGGATGATAGCTCCCAATATGGCTACAATGCTTTGTTTTGCAGCAACTAATGCCAATATTTCAAAAGGTCTGCTTGGCAGGTTGCTGATAGAAGGAGTTGAAAATAGTTTTAATAGCATAACAGTAGATGGATGTCAGAGCACAAATGATATGGTGCTGATTCAGGCAAATGGGCAAAGTGGTATTGAAATAAAGGATGAAGGCAGCGAATACTACAATAAGTTTAAAAATGCTTTATTTTTTATCCTCCAAGATTTAGCCAAAAAAATAGTTAAAGATGGGGAAGGGGCTACAAAACTAATTGAGATAAATGTTACGGGTGCTGCAAGTAAAAAAGATGCCAAAGAAGCAGGTATGGGGATTGCAAATTCACTGTTATTTAAAACTGCCATGTTTGGGAAAGATCTTAATTGGGGAAGGATTAATGCAGCAATCGGCTCAACTGATTGTTACGTTGATCCAGATAAAGTGGATGTATATCTTGATGATATTTTAATAGTAAAAAGTGGGATAGGGATTGATTTTAATAAAAGGCATGCAGGCAAAATTATGGAAAATGATGAGATTAAATTTACCGTAAATTTAAATGTTGGAAGTGAAGAAAGGAAAATCTGGACTACTGATTTATCCTATGATTATGTAAAAATCAATTCGCTTTATAGAACTTGAGCAATATAAAATTTAAATTAGGATAACTTTTGTGCCAGATAAGCTGCCCCAAGAGCCCCTGTAATCTGTGGTTCATCTGGAATTTTTATTTTAACTGCAAGTTTTTCTTCCAATGCTCTTACAACTCCTAAATTTTTTGCAACTCCGCCAGTCATGGCAACAGGCTCCTCAAGACCTACTCTTTCAACCATTGAAGTTATTCTGTTTACAATAGAATAAATGAGACCTTTTACTATCTTATTCTTTTCTATTCCATGGCCTATTAATGAAACTATTTCAGATTCAGCAAAAACTGTGCAGGTCGATGTAATATCAACTTTTTCTTTGGTTTTCATAAAAATATCAGCAAAGTGCTCCAGGTTTATTTCAAGCGCCCCTGCCATTACTTCTAAAAATCTCCCTGTCCCTGCAGCACATTTATCATTCATTAAAAAATCAATAGGACTGCCGTTTTCAAGCTTTATTACCTTGCTGTCCTGTCCGCCAATGTCTATCACTGTTTTTAAATCTGGGAATAAAGACACTGCTCCTCTTGCATGACAACTAATTTCTGTGATATTTTTATCAGCAAAGGGGATGTTAACCCTTCCGTAACCGGTAGCAACTATTGCCTTTATATCGCTTTCAGCAATACCGACTTTCTTGCAAGCGTCTTCCAAAGCTTTCTTTGCGGCTTCTTTACTGTTTGAACCAGTTGCGGCAATAATGTAAGAAGCTATTTTATTATCTTTTTCATTTAGTATTACAACCTCAGTGGAAACTGATCCCACATCTATTCCACAAGTATACACATAGCTCCCTTCTTTTACTTGGAATTAAGAATTTCTGTAAAACTCTGTATTCTGGTTTTTATCTGTCCCTTAGATGAATTATTCTGGTCCACACAATCTGTATCCAAGACCAATGCTGGAATATTATATTGGTTTAAGCTGTCTTTAATAATTCTTGCCCCGCCGTTACTTTGCCTGCACCCCCAGTGTGAAAGCAGGATTGCTCCATCAATCTTATAATCTTTTGCCATATTAAGTATAGCATCTATGCGATTTTCTAGTCCTCCTCTCAGGTAATGCGAAAGCATTTTTTGAGCCATGCTGTAAAATGGCCTGTCAGGGTCTAATTTATCCCAGTATACATAATTTATCTCTTCAAATACTACTTTACAGTTTTCTTCTTCAAGGGTTTGAAATATTTCATTTTTGTAATATGGCTTTAAGTGCAGCCACAGGATTCTTTTATATGTTTTTTTAGTACCTGAGTTTTCTGCTTTTTGTTTTTTTAAACATCTGCTAAATTCTTTATACATTTCTTTGTATAGGGTTACTCCGTCTTTTGATCCGGCAAGTCCGTGAAATGGCAGGATAAAATTTAATCCATTGTAATTTAAAGGATAATTTACAAGGGTTTTTCTTAAATCATTTACTTTGATTGCCCATTCCCTAAATTCATTTGAAAGTTCAATTGCTTCCTTAAATTTATTTATATCAAGTTTTTTCCCTAATTTTTTACAAATGTCCATACTTAAATTCTTTATTTGTTTGGAGAGATAGGAGACGGACTCAGGCGTGTGCGAATAAGGAACATCTAATAGATAAAAGTTATCTTCAATACCATAATTTTTAGCATAAAGATAAAAGGATTTTTGAGCTGCATCGCAGGCTAAACTTGTGCAAATTATAAAAGTAGGTTTTGGAAAAAGATCAAGTTCCACAGCACCCGAAGCACTCCTGTGGAAGGTGCATAAATCCTGGGAATACCAATTTGATGAAGCTTTCTTCAGTGTCTTGTCAGCCAGCCCTAATCCTGCAGAGTATCCTGCTATAACTTCTGGTAAGAATGGCAAAATACCGAGTGAATAAAATAATTCGTACGGTAAAAAAAGAGATCCGTAGGCAGTTGGAGAATGAGAAGAATAAGCGTTTTTTATCTGTTTTAGGCTAAAGACATTTAGATATTTGTCTGATTTTGATGAAAATGTATTTGCATATGCAAGCACAACAGGTTTGCTGACAATGATATTTAGAAGTCTTGTAATATATTTCTGGTTCAGGTTTTCCCGCAGCTTCACCTTTGTTTGTTCTTTTAAGTTTTGCAGTACTGAACCCATATTATTAATTTGTTGTTTGCAGGCCTAAATAAAGCCAGACAAACAATCATACCCTCAAGCTTATATTAATTGATAGTCAAAAACTTAGTATAAAATAAAAATTAAAAATTTTACAGACAAATATTGCAAGAATGTTGCATGAAGGAAGAGAAGCCCGCTTTGTAATATCAATAGTAGCGGCTAAAAGATTTGTGCCACAAAATAGTTAGCTGAATTGGAATTATTTTATGGTGTTCAAATTGTAACAATATCTTGTTAATAGTATACTAAAAACACACTAACTACCATTAAAACAGGGGAAAAGGTTATGGGTATAAAGGAAAAGTATCAGATAATCAGAAAGAAAATTCCAGATGATGTGACGATAGTTTTAGCAGCAAAAAAAAGAACGGCAGATGAGGTTGCAGAGGCAATAGATGCAGGTGCTACGGATATAGGAGAAAATTATGTACAGGAAGCGCAAAAGATGTATGAACATCTTGGGAAAAAAGCAAAGATTGTCAGATGGCACCTGATAGGGTCTTTACAAAAGAATAAGATAAATACAGCTCTTCCTATTTTTGATGTTATACAAACAGTTGGTGATTTCAGTATTGCTGAAGGTATAGACAAGCGCGTAGAAAAAGCTGGGAAAAAAGTAATTCCTGTTTATATAGAGATAAATATTGGCAGTGAAATTACAAAATATGGTATAAAGCCGGAATATAAATCCATTTTAGATTTAATTAAAAAAATATCTGGCAACCTGGAACATTTAAAAGTTGAAGGCCTGATGACTATGGGGCCAAGGTTTGGCGACCCTGAAGAAAGCAGACTGTACTTTAAGAAAACCAAAGAAATATTTGATGAAATCAAAATGCTTGATTTACCAAATGTAAGCATGAAAGCATTATCTATGGGAATGTCAAATTCATATAAAGTAGCAATAGAAGAAGGAAGCAATATGGTCAGAATTGGTTCAGCAGTATTTGGGGAAAGATAAAATAACTTTAATAAAAAATAAAGAAAGAGTAAAATAAAATTGTATTTCAATCAACAAGGAAGGAGAAAATAGATGGAAATTAAAAGCTCAGCCTTTGAAAATAATCAGTTTATTCCGTCCCTCTATACTTGTGATGGCAAGAATATAAGTCCTCCTCTAACGATAAGTAATGTCCCTGAAGACACCAGTAGCATGGTTTTAATTGTTGACGACCCTGATGCCCCAATGGGTACATGGGTTCATTGGACTGTTTGGGATATAAGCCCGGATGTGAGAGAAATACCTGAGGGAAGCTGTCCTCTGGAAGCAATTGAAGGAGTAACTGATTTTGGCAAACCCGGCTATGGCGGTCCATGCCCTCCATCTGGAGTGCATCGTTATTTTTTTAAAGTTTATGCCCTGGATACGGTACTAAAGCTGGAGCTTTCAGCAAAATCTGCAGATATCAAAAAAGCAATGAAAAATCATATATTGAGCCAGGCACAGCTTGTAGGACTTTACAGGCGTAAGTAGTGCGCATTTTTATTTTAAAACCTTTTTATAATAAAAAAATAATGAAAAAGGATACCTTGTTAAAGAAAAATAAATTTCCTGATTCAATACAAGCAATATTGTGGTCAAAAGATATAAAGAATGCTGATCTATGTGATGATAAAATTTATATAATCCATCAAATTTTAGCTTATGGCGATATTAGGGAGGTAAAATGGCTTTTTAAGGTTTATTCAGAAAATGAAGTTAGAAATATCTTTATAAGTTATCCTGCTAGAATTTATACAAAACCAATTTATTATTTTATAAAAAATTTTATTTTAAATATTAAAGAAGATATTAACGAAAATGATTATATCAAAATAG
>CAYMPQ010000059.1:0-10741 GCA_964392345.1 uncultured Actinomycetota bacterium | reverse complement strand
GTTCTTTTTAAAATATTATATAAGTATATTATATAAGTAGATTATTATTTCTGTATGATATATTTAAAAAAACATTAAAAAGGGAGTAGCAACAATGAGAATTGGGGTTATCTCTACTTACCCTCCCATACAGTGTGGAATTGCAACTTACAGCAGCTTTCTGATAGATGAGCTAAAGAAGTTAGAAAATGTTGTACATATAGTAAGCGAATACGGCGCAGAGGGAGAAAATGTCCATCCTGTTTACAATAGCCAGGATCCAGACTTAGCCTACAAGATTTTTCGGACTATGATTAAATTTAACCCGGATATAGTGCATATTCAGCATGAATTCGGGCTATTCGGATCTCATAGGGGAGTAAATGTACTTCCGCTTATATATATGTTTAAATTATCAAGAATTCCGGTAGTTACAACACTTCACACCGTATATGAAAATCTTGCATATGATAGCCGCATAATAATTGAAGCTGTTATAAGGGCAAGTGATGCTGTTATTGTCCATGAAGATTACCAGAAAGAAAGTATTTTTAAAAATATATCCAGGTTTGATAATATCTTTGTTATTCCCCATGGGGTTAGGAAGGTTAACTTCATCAAAGATGCTAAACACAAAATGGGTGTTCAAGGCAGGAAGACAATTCTTCTTTTAGGTTATTTCAGGCCCAGTAAAAACTTTGAACAGATTATAAAAATAATGCCCCAGATTAAAAAACAGGTGCCTGACGCTCTTTTGATTGTTGCAGGAGATAACAGAATGAATGAGTGCTCTGAGTATACGGATAAGATTGTGGAAATGATAAAAAATTCAGCAGCAGCTGATAGCATAAAATATATAAAAGGAGAATTTTCTAAAGATACTCTTGATACTATAATATGCAGCGCAGATGCAGCAGCACTGCCCTATAAAATTAGCAGCCAAAGTGGAATTATGGCCCATTTATTAGCTTTTGGCATACCTTTGGTTACTTCAGGAATCAGGGTATTTGAAGAAACTTTTAAAAAAGCAAAATGCGGATTCATGTCGTTAACCGATGAAGACTATGTAGAAAATATTGTCAAAATTTTAACCGATAATAATTTAAAAAATAAATTATCGTCAGCAGCACTGAAATTAGTAAATGAGCAGCTTTTATAGGAAATGGTAGGTAAAAAAACTGTAGGTGTCTATCAGCGTACCATCAGTAATAATTACCCCACAGGAATTCCGACATTTTAATTTATAGCCTAAAAATCCTTATATTTATATAATTTGTTGGAAACTAAAATTCAGGAGGAAAATTTATTTCCCGGCCTGATATTTTTTTAAGTCTTGCAAACTTATAAGCTTTTTTATATTTTTGAGCAATTACTTCCCAGGATACTACATCATTTAAATATCTTTTAAGATTTTTGGATAATTCTTTTCTTAATCTTTTATCACATGCCAGCCGGATTACTTTTTCTTTTAACATTTGTTTGTTGGTAAATAAAAGCCCACCTTCACTTTCAAGAGCCTGGGCTGTCAATCCCTCCAAAGGCGCTGTAGTTATAAAAGGCTTATTTAAAGCGATTATCCTTGCAAGGGTGCCTGATTGAGTTTCATCTACAGTAGGAAGTACAATAAAATTACATACTGCCATTACCTTATAATAAATATCTCCTCTGGGAATAAATTCATAATAATGTGCAATTCCTTTTCTTTCCAAGATTTCAATCCCTTTTCTATATTTCTCATAATCTTCCAAGTGTGCTTCATCCCTCATAGAACCTGCAGCAAGCAAATCCCAGGGTTCACCGGTTGCAAGTTTAATCTCTTTTACGATATCTTCCCACATTGAAGTTAAAATATCCCATTTCTTATTAGATTGGATCCAGCCTATAAGACCAACCAGATTATTGCTTAAATATTCAATTTTATCTAAACCCATCTCTTTTTTAAATCCGAGTATTTCTTTTTCATCACAGTATTTGTCAGGCCTAGCTCCATGAGGAACAATCATAATGTTCCTGGGCATTGGCCAGCCTTTCTGGGTAAACGCCCAGTTTAGCCTCCACTTTTGGTAATCGCTTTTAAACAAAACTATGTCGGCTTCTTCACACAACTGATAAATAAAATTTTCTTCAAAGTTTTTAAGTCTTCCATGAACGGTGTGTGGTTCAACTATTATGGGAAATTCATTTATAGAGCCAAGAAATTCAATAAAACCCTGATTTCTATCCCCGATTCCTCTTTTATCTACATGTTCGTATAGGCCGTACTCATGCTCAACATGCACAACATATGGGTCTAATTTTTTAATTTTTCTTGCGACTGGTCTCCACCAGAAACGATTTGAAGTATCAATTATAGGATATACGCCATCTCCAGACCCATCAGTATGGCTGATTACCAGCACGTCTCTCTCAGGGTAAGCTTTCCTTATAAATTCCCTGGCTTCTTCACAAAACGTAGCAATGCCGCATAGTCTGGGATAGTAGCTTGATATAAGTACTATTGGTCTTGGTTTTCTTCTAGCCATTTAAAAATTTTATATATAATTAACTTATTTATATTGTCTCTTTCTTTAATTAAAATCTAAATTACTTTTTTCTAATATTATTCCTTCGCTTTTTGGATTTATCATTTTAGTGCTTATTATAAGAAATAACTACCTTAATATTATACTATTTACCATGCAAAAGTATAAAATTTTTTTACAAAAAAAATGCTATCCATGCAGCCGCTATTGCGCCCATCTCTGGTAAGTGTGCTATAATGTTAAAGTTAAAAATTGAAAGCGTGGAGAGATGGCTGAGTGGCTGAAGGCGCACGCTTGGAAAGCGTGTAGGTGGCGCAAGCTGCCTCGAGGGTTCAAATCCCTCTCTCTCCGCCAGCAAAGCAAAGTAAAATTCCAAACATATTGGAACCAATAAGTGCAAACATGGTGGATCCATGTTTGCTGGATTTGAAAAGACGGACTGAGACGAAGGCGAGGGAGTCTGCGTCTCTGCAGCGAACGAAGTGAGACGAAAGAACAAATCCCTCTCTCTCCGCCAGTGATACCAATTCGAACCTTTGTAATAAAAAGTTTAGAAAAATGCGGGATCTTAAACTCAAGTCTGTAATTGTTGCAGGGCATGCAGAGTACTATATGAAATTTAGTTTTAAACCAGTATCATTGTTTAACAATAAAACCACTCTTTAACGTACAAGATAATGTTTATGGCATTAGAATTATCAAAGAATAGGTAAGTGATTTTGATTCATAGAATGTGTGTGGTGAAGTAGTCATGGCTTGATTCAAAAAGTGCCAGATGGATGTCTACTGATGCCTTGAGAGAACTAAAGAATGAAAAAAATTAAAAAGAAACTCAATAATAAGGAAAATAAAAAAAGTAAAAATTTGTTAAATAAGCTATAAAAAGGTTTTAAGCAATGTCAGAAGAAGTCCAGATTACTATCATTGGTGGAGGGGTTATAGGGTGTGCAGTTGCCTACGAGCTTTCCAAAGATTCCAGATGGGAAGATTTGGTAGTAATAGAAAAAAACAATCAGATAAAAGGCGAGAACCAATCTTCAAGAAATTCCGGGGTAATACATGCTGGAATTTATTATCCAAAAAATATTGGTCCGCTTAAAGCAAGGCTATGCGTTGAAGGAAACAGACTGCTTTATGAGTTCTGTGCCAAACATGATATTCCCTGCAAGAAAACAGGAAAGCTAGTGGTAGCAACAGATTCCATGGAAGAGGAGTATCTTGAAGATGTATACAGCATTGGTGTTAGCAATAATGTACCAGATATCGAAATAATGGATGGGAAAAGGGCAAAATTATATGAACCAAATATTAAAGTTGTTTCTGCTCTTTATGTTCCTTCATCCGGGATCGTAGATGCCACCAGCCTGGTTGACAGATTGTACAGGTATGCAGAATCTGCAGGAGCAATGTTTTTAACAGGCAATAAGGTTATTGATATTAAACCCGGAAATGGCGGCTTTGAAATTAAGATAGCATCAGCTGCAGAAACCGAGACATTTAAAACCAGGTATCTTATAAATGCTGCCGGCCTGTATTCTGATGAAATAGCTGAGATGGTAAATCTGGAAAGCCCGTATCTAATGGATCCTGTGAAAGGGGAATATGCAAGATTTTATAAAAGTAAGAGAGAAAATATATTTATGAAAGGATTAAATGTTTACCCTGTGCCATGCGGGTATCTTCCTGGAGGTGAAAAGCTAAAGGTGACT
Organism: uncultured Actinomycetota bacterium; assembly: GCA_964392345.1. Classification (GTDB taxonomy): domain Bacteria; phylum Actinomycetota; class Humimicrobiia; order Humimicrobiales; family Humimicrobiaceae; genus JAUVXY01. The sequence goes on along the minus strand of CAYMPQ010000059.1, from coordinate 6,531 downwards.
TTTAAAGAATTTCAAAGACAATTCATGGCAGGAAAAGTAAATAAATCTGTGGGCGTGCATCTTACACCAACATTTGATATAAGAGGCAGTAATTACATAATTGGAGATACAGTCACAATTGGGCCTGCTTATTCAAAACCACAGGACAAAGAAGACTACCGCCAGGAAAGAAAAGAGAAGTATTATCTGGAAATGGTAAAACCATTTTTTCCAAACCTGGCACTGGAAGATATCAGCCTGCATCAGGCAGGTATAAGGTCCAAGTTGAAAGACTGGTATGATTTTGTCATAGAAAGGGATCCAGGATATCCTGACCTTATAAATTTAGTAGGAATAGATTCTCCAGGGCTAACTTCTTCTCTGGCTATATCAAAATATGTGAAAAAGCTGCTGCAGGAAACTTTATAAAATTTGGCGGCACCGCAAATCTTAGAATATGCTTTTGTTCTACAGCAAAAAATACTGACTTGTGATATAATAATATTATATTTGAATGGCAAAAATGCACTCAGGGGGTGCATTAAAAATGTCAAATATATCGCTTCAAAGTGTCACTAAATATTACGGAAAAGAACTTATTCTTGACAATATTTCTTTAGACATAAAAGATAAAGAATTTTTGTGTATAACCGGTCCTTCTGGTTGCGGAAAAACTACTCTACTCAGGATTATTGCAGGTCTTGATACTGACTACGGGGGCAAAATATTCATGGACGGCATTGATTGTAAAAGCCTTAGTCCGGCAGATAGAAATATTTCAATGGTATTCCAGGAATACGCACTTTACCCTAACTTGAGAGCAAAAGACAATATTTCATTTCCATTAAGGATAAAAAGGTATTCCAGAAGCAGGGTAGCTGAAAAACTAAAAACTACTGTAAAATTAATTGATCTAGGAGTGGAACAATACCTGGACTTTTTTCCAAAAGAATTGTCTGCAGGCCACAGGCAGAGAGTAGCTACAGGAAGAGCGGTAGTTAGAGATAACCCGTCTATTTTTTTGTTAGATGAGCCGCTTAGCAGTCTTGATGCAAAAATTAGAATGAATACAAGGTTTTACTTAAACAAGCTGATAACAAATCTCAGCGCAACAACTGTATATGTTACATCAGATAGCAGCGAGGCAATGGCTTTAGCGGACAGGGTAGTGGTACTTAATAATGGCAAATTTATACAGGTAGACAGGCCCTATGATATTTATTATCATCCTAAAAGCATGGTTGTTGCTGATTTTTTTGGGCTTCTAGGCATGAATTTTATCAGGGGCTGCGTAAAGGGGAATGAGTTTTGCTTTGATGAATATAGTGTTAGGGTTCCAGCTTGTATAAAAAAAGAAGCCCTGGATAAATTAAATAAAGAGAAAGAATTAATTCTTGGCGTAAGACCTGAAGATATAAATTTTTCTAAAGATAAGGGTATAAATAAAGTAAAGGCAAAAGTTGATTTAATTCAGGGTTTTCCTCCAAAAGCAAATATCAGATGTAAATTTAAAGACGATGTTATAAATGTGATATGCTTCCTAAAAAATATAGCTGATATTACAACTGGGATGGATATATACTTAAGTTTTGATAAAAACAAGGTGCACTTATTTTATCCTGACAGCGGAAATTTGGTTTCTTCTTAAATAGCTGTATCTGCAATCTTTTTGATTAAAAAATCTAAAGCTCGTGATTGAGAAATAACCTTTACAGCAAGCTATGCAATGATTATTTTACACTTTCCGTTGCATTTCATGTCAGTAAGTATGCTGTAATGTTAAAGTTAAAAATTGAAAGCGTGGAGAGATGGCTGAATGGCTGAAGGCGCACGCTTGGAAAGCGTGTAGGTGGCGCAAGTTGCTGTTGAAAAGGTAAAGATGAAGCTATTCTTCGTTAAACCTTGGGAAAAAAGTAAGTAAAAGCAGCGCAACCACTGGAAGCATTAATGCATAGTTTATAGTTCTTATAATTCCTATAGAATCTGCAACTTTTCCTAAAAAGATCATTGTAACTCCTGCACTTCCTGCGCTTAGCCCCATAACAAGGGATGAAGCAAGTCCTATGTTTCTTGGAAAAATATCCTGCGACAGCCGTATGCAAAGTGGGAGTGTGGATATTAGGAAAAACCCTCCAAGCACAAAAAGTATAACAGATGTAATACCTGCAGTTTTAAAAGTAAAATAAATTAGTGGCAATGCTGCAATTAACCCAAATTGCATAACAAAGCTACTTTTCTTATTTCCAAGCTTATCTGCGTAATATCCTGAAAAAAGCCCGCCTATTCCGCCAAGCAGTCCAAATGCTAACAATATATAACCAATATTTAGAAGGCTGGTGCCGGAATTTGTAAAATATAGCGGAGTAAATGTTAGCAGAACAATCCAAAGTAAATCACGGGAGTAGGATGTAAAAAAAATGATAGACAGTTTAATTAGCCTGGCTTTTTTAATCTTTTTTATTTTAGAAAATTTAATTTTGTTTTCTGGCTTTTCTTTTATTGTTTCAGCAGGGATAAGTTTTAGAATTATAAGTGATGCAATAATTCCTGGTATCATTGCAACAGGAGTAAAAGAAAGTCCCAGCTTTTCAACAATAAGGATTACAAAGAGTGAACCAATTGAATAACCAAAGTTGCCTCCAAATGATATTATGGAGTTTCCAAGGCTTTTTTTGTTACCTCCATAGTGGCTTGCTGCTGCTGCGCTTGGCGGGTGATAAGCTGATACGCTTAAATTGCCCAAAAATAAGATTACCAGCACAAGATAATAGTTTGGCATGACTCCTATCATGCTTATGAATATAGCGGCAAAAAGTGGGCCGGAAACCATAAAATACTTCTGTCCATGTTTGTCTGAGAGGTAGCCGAAGACTGGCTGGGTGAGACTGTTTGAAATCAGGGTGACAGAAGTTAGAAGTCCTACCATGAAAAGTGACAATCCAAACTTCTGGGTCAGTACAGGTATTAGTCCAATTACAAAGCTTGGGTACAGGTCAACAACCATATGGCCGCTTGCGGAAAGCGCAATTTGCAGTTTATTGAATTTGTTTTTTTTAAGGTCCATACTTATTTAATATAGATTTAACGAATTTGACACTAAAAATAAATACTTGAGTAAGAATTCTACACATTTAATTTTTATTTACAATAATTATTAGAAAGACTCCATAAATTACTAGCCAGATTGGTTTTATTTTTTCTGTTTATTTTATATAATCAAAATTGACCGTGCTAGGTGGGGAGCTAGCGGTGCCTTGTAACTCACAATCCGCTATAGTGAGGCTGAATACCAGAAATGAGGTTTACGGCAGTAAGGTTTGCACCCGTGCAAGTGGCTGTGAAGGCCGGGTCTTGTGCGGCGAAGGGTTATGAATCCCGTCAGATCCGGGAGGAAGCAGCGGTAAATAACATTCTTTGGGTGCCACAAGGCAACCTGACTGGAGTTAACTGCGCTGGCAGCGCTTGTTATCGTAAATCGAATTCTGGTGCACGGTCTTACATATATATTATTTATATATGTAATTGGTTAATATTAAAATAGTATTTTAAGCAGGCCGGAGGCACTATATGGGTTATGTTTCTTTTTATAGAAAATGGAGACCACAAAGTTTTGACGAGGTAATTGGCCAGCAATATGTTGTTCAAACTTTAAAAAATGCAGTATCCAAAAACAGATTATCTCATGCGTACATGTTTTGCGGCCCGCGCGGAACCGGTAAAACATCTACTGCGCGAATACTGGCAAAAGCTTTAAATTGTATAGATGGGCCCACATCTGAACCATGCAATAAATGTGCAAACTGCACAAGTATTTCCAATGGGAACAGTGTGGATGTAATAGAAATTGATGCTGCGTCCAACAGGGGTATAAATGAAATAAGAGAATTAAGAGAGAAGACAAAGTATCTTCCTAATGTTTTAAGGAAAAAGGTATATATCATAGATGAAGTTCATATGCTGACGACAGAGGCTTTTAATGCACTGCTTAAAATACTGGAAGAACCTCCGGAACATGTGTTATTTATTATGGCTACTACTGAGCCGCGCAAAGTAATTCCTACCATTATGTCCAGGTGCCAGAGGTTTGATTTTTACCCTATACCAGTAGATGTGATTAAAAAAAGGCTTGCTGAGATATCAGAAAGTGAGAACATATCTGTTGGTGACACTGTTCTGGGTATTATTTCAAAATATGCAGATGGGAGCCAAAGAGATGCGGATGGGATACTGGAGCAGCTTGTCTCACTCGGTGGTGATGATATAAATGTCAGTGATGTCGTATCTTTGCTTGGTGTTGTGGATCTGGAATTATTATTTGAGCTTACCAACATCTTGATAGAAAAAGATCTAACTCAAGGACTGTTATTTATACATAGAATTATAAACAGCAACCAAAACTTAAAAGTTTTTGTATCAGAGTTTTTGGACCATTTATATAATCTATATGCTGTTAAGAATTATGATAAGCCATTGGAAATTTTAGATATCAGCTTTGGCTATAAGGATAAATATCTGGATCAGGCCAGCCAGCTTTCACTGGAAGAGTTAGAATTTTTTATGGATTTATTTACAGATACATACAAGCAGGTTAGATGGGGTGAGGGGTCTAAAACTATTTTTAAAACTGCTATGGTTAAAGCAATTAGCTACAATGCCATAAAGGGAAGCCAGATAGGCAAAAGAATAAAAATGCTTGAAAGTGAAATAGCGCTGATAAAAAACGAAGCTGAAAAAATAGTTAAGCATGATTCTAATAAAAAATTTAAGTTTGAAAAAGATGGTAAGCCCGAGGTTATAGAAAACAGTAAAGATAAAAATGCAGAAGATGCCAAAAGCAAGGCAAGCATTGCCAGCAGAAAAAAATTTGCCAGCTTAAAGGATGAGGGAAAATTAGATTCTGATAGCACCAAAAAGAGCAAAAAAAATGAAGATGCCGGCAGTAGTGAAAAAAAAGGCAATAAAAAGGATATAATCTATAATAATTGGGACAATATTAATCTAAAACTAAAGAAAAGAAAAATATCTGTCCATGCTATGTTTGCTGAAGTCAAGCATTTTGAGGTAAAGAACAATGTTTTATTTTTCTACCTTGACAGCAATAAGAGATGGCATAAAGACCATTTAAATAGAGCGGTTAACGTAGAATTAATTTCTAAAATAGTAGAAGAGGTTACAGGTAAAAGTTATATGATAAAATTCGAGCTGGGGAAAGATGGCGAGAAAGATACTGCTAAAAAAAAATCCAGCGCAGAATTAGCTGACGGCAATCTAGTGGAAACTGAAGTAGAGGATAAAAATCAACATATAAAAGTTAGCGAAAATACAAAAAGAGCAGAGGAAGAAAATAATAGTTTAAAGAAAGATGAGATATTTAATTATTTTGAAAAAAAATTTGAGATAAAGGAGCAGTAAATTGAATTTTGATTATGCTAGTATGATGAAACAGGCTAAACAAGTGCAGCAGCAGATGCTTGCCATAAAGGAAGAGTTAAAGAATATGGAGTTTGAGGCTTCTTCTGGAGGAGGGGTGGTCAGAGTTAAAGTTAATGGTGAGCAGGAATTAACTGAGGTGAAGATAAATAAGGAAATGATAGACATTAATGATATAGAGATGCTGGAAGATATGCTGCTTGTGGCGGTAAATGATGCCATAAATAAATCTAAAGAAGAGGCTAAAAACAAGCTTGGCGCTCTTACGGGTGGTTTTAACATACCAGGATTATTTTGATGAATTTTATTTGTAAAATTATGTCATTTTGTAGTTAATATTTTTGTTATGTCTTTATATATAGAAAGCATAGATAATCTAATAAAAGAGTTTAGGAAGCTTCCCGGAATTGGGCCAAAATCAGCAAAAAGAATAGTATTTTTTCTGCTGAAATTTTCAATGGATGATATTTCCAAGTTTTCCAAAGCACTGGTAGAGATGAAGGAAAAAGTAAGGTTTTGCAAAAACTGCTTTAGCCTGTCAGAAGAAGACAGGTGCAGTATATGTAAAGATGAAAGCAGGGACAAAAAAAAGATATGTGTTGTTGAAGAAGCAAGTGATGTAATTATCATAGAAAAAACCAGTGAGTACAGAGGGCTGTACCATGTATTGGGTGGACTGCTGTCACCGATAGATGATATAGGTCCTAACGAAATAAAAATGCCGGAGCTTGTAAACAGGGTAAAAAATGAAAATATCGAAGAGATTATAATTGCCTTAAATCCAACTGTTGAGGGCGAAAGCACTTCTACATACCTTAAAAAAATTTTAGAGCCTACCGGGGTAAAGGTCACGAGGCTTGCCAGCGGAATTCCTGTTGGTGGAGATCTGGAATATGCTGATGAAATAACTCTGGGAAGAGCAATATCTGACAGGCGGGAATTTTAGGTTTTCGCATATAAAACCCAGGCAGAACTGCTTCTAAAAAAGTGATTTATGGAGAGATGGCTGAGTGGCTGAAAGCGCTCGACTCGAAATCGAGTAGGCAGATTTTTCTGCCTCGAGGGTTCAAATCCCTCTCTCTCCTCCAGTAAATCACAGTAAAATTCCAAACATATCGGAAC
>CAYMPQ010000058.1:0-10839 GCA_964392345.1 uncultured Actinomycetota bacterium | reverse complement strand
TTTAACAGTATTTAAAGCAGTAACGGTGCTCTGCAGTAAAATTGCTGTAAGAAGAGAAACTACAAAAAAAGCTACTATTACCTCTATAAGAGTAAAACCTTCTTGCTTTTTAAGTAATTTGCCCTGTATAAAATATTTACATCCATAAAATGAAATTTTTTTTTTGATCATAATCATAGTATTTTATAATCCAAATATCGCAATTAAATATTCAGATAATTTACAGCATACATAAGCGCCAAATTATAACTATAAGTTCCAAACCCGCTTATGACACCTGAAACAGAAGGTGATATTACCGATTTTCTCCTCCATTCCTCCCGCTTGAATATATTAGAAATATGCACTTCAACAGCCGGGATTTTGCTGGATAATATTGCATCATGAATACTATAGCTATAATGTGTTAGTGCTCCCGGATTAATTATTATAAATCCTACATTTTTTATACACTCGTGGATTTTATCTATTATTTCCCCTTCTTTATTGGACTGGAAATACAAAAGTTTTACACCGCTGTTTTCTGCTATTTTTTCCAATTCACAAAACACATCGTCAAAACTTTTAACTCCATATATTTTTTCTTCTCTATTTCCAAGCAAATTGAGATTAGGGCCGTTAATTATAATAACTTTTCGTATTTTTTTATCTTTTTCTTTCATAATTGACCTTTTTTTATTTTTACAACTTTACTATATTAATAACTTTCCATGTTATTTTTTATGCTCTCTGTAATGATGCCATCGTCTATATTATAGCAAAAGAGCGGCTTGTTCACATCCTTGATGAGTATGAATTTATTTATCCTGGAAGTAAACTTTTTATCATATTTTAATGCATTCATAATCTTTTCTACATCTAATTTTGGAATAATATATGGAAGTTCCAATCTTTTATATACCTCAATTACATCTTCTTTCAGCTGTTTTTTTGCCAGCCCCATGCTTATTGAGATATCTATTGCCGCTATCATCCCCATGCTTACTGCCTGGCCATGATTTATGTCTTCAAGATTTGAGGCATTTTCAATGCAGTGCCCTATTGTGTGGCCAAAATTTAATAAATTTCTGTATCCCTTGTCAAATTCATCTTTCTCGACCACTCTTGCCTTGATTGCGCAGCACTTAAATATAATTTTTTCAAAAACTCTACTCCTAACCAGACTCAGGGCCCTGCCATTGCTGTTTGAATTTGTATTTTTTATTATGATTTCCAATATTTTTTTATCAAAGACTATTCCATATTTTACTATTTCTGCCATCCCGTTAATAACCTGTTTTTTATCCAGGGTGTGAAGAAGCACGGGGTCAATTACAACCATATGGGGCTGATAAAAACTGCCGATCATATTTTTTACAGTTTTATAATTTACGGCTACTTTCCCGCCCACACTGCTGTCTACCTGGCTTATGATAGTTGTCGGATACTGGATATACTTTATACCTCTACTATAAGTTGAAGCTATAAATCCAGTTAAATCTCCAATGACTCCGCCTCCAAAAGCAATTACTGCATCATTTCTGTGAACATTAAATTCAATCAACTTACTGAAAATATACTCGGCGCTTTTAAGACTTTTATACTTTTCTCCATCTTTGATTATTATGATTTTATGTTCTACTTTGATTTCTCTTAGTAAATCTTTTACTTTTTTTTCATATATATTAATTATTTTATCATTTGTAACAAGGACGATCTTTTCAGCATCGCTAAAATTTTTCATTAAGAGAGCAGGGAATTTTTCAGTTATATCCTGGTCAATATATATAAAATATTTTCTTAATTTAGTTTTTGTAGAAATCATTTTCATAAGACTTTTCCCAAACTAATGCAGGGTGAATAAATAATTGGTTCCCATTAGGTGTTTGCACCTAATTTATTTATTATCTCATATGCTATTATTTCAGGGTTTTTGTCTGTATTGCTAACAATTATATCTGCGTTTTTTCGGTAAAGCATTTCCCTTTCATTGATCATGCTTTTTATGACTTTCTGTTTATCTTTAACTTTAAGAAGTGGTCTGTTGCTTACATCCTCAAGTCTTCTGCAGGCTTCCTCAGGAGAAACATGCAGATACACAACAGTACTATTTTTCCTGATTGTATCTGCACTTCTACGATTTTTTACAACACCGCCCCCACAGGCAAAAATACAATTTTTATTTAAAAAAATTTTGTCAATAACTTTACTTTCCAGCTCTCTAAAATATTTTTCTCCATGCAATTTAAATATGCTGCTAATGCTTTTTTCTTCGATCAATTCTATTACATTATCTATATCTATAAATAACAAATTTAATTTTTTTGACATAATTTCTCCAATTGTGCTTTTACCGGACCCCATAAAACCTATAAGTGCTATATTCTTAAAACTTTTCAAAATTAAATTAATGTTTTTATAATTTTTCTATATTTTTTATATATTTCTTATAACTGGTATAGTTTTCTAAAATCTCATCTATATTGTCTTTACCAAACTTTTCCTGAATAGCATTTAGAATTTCAATTGAAAGTACAGCTTCACCAACTACTGAAGCCGCTGGTACCGCGCATATATCTGCTCTTTCTTTTAAACTAACCTCAGCTTTTTTAGTTTGAATATTTACAGTGCCAAGACCTTTTCGTGTTGTTGGAATAGGTTTCATAACTGCTCCAACTACTATGTTCTCGCCATTTGTCATTCCGCCTTCTATCCCGCCTGCCCTATTGGTCTTTCTATAAAACCCGCTTTTTTCATCATAATAAATTTCATCATGGAAATTTCTACCGGAAACAGAAGCTGAGCTAAATCCATCCCCAATATCTGCTGCCTTTATGGCTGGAATGCTCATAAATGCCGCAGCAATTCTGCCATCTAATCTCATATCCCATTGTGAATACGATCCAAGACCGGGAGGGACTCCAACAGCAATAACTTTAAATCTTCCGCCAAGACTATCGCCATGCGATTTTGATTTAAGTATTTCCTTTTCCATTTTATTGCTTATTTTTTCATCAGGACATCTTACAGCAGATTCTTCTATTTTTTTTACTGTTTCTTTTTCTAATTTTATTTTATCTTCAAAACTAACTGGCCCAATCTGGGTCACGTAACTATATATTTTTATACCAAAAAGATTTAACGCAATTTTTGCAAATCCTCCCACACACACTTTAGCTGCTGTTTCCCGGGCGCTGCTTCTTTCAATAACATCTCTTATGTTGTCGAATCTGTATTTTAAAAAACCAGTTAAATCAGCATGCCCCGGCCTTGGATTTAACAGGATTTCTTCTTTATTTTCACAGGAGCCATCCTGAGAAATATTCATGATATTTTTCCAGTTTACCCAATCCTTGTTATAAATCAAAAAAGATATGGGGGAACCAATACTATAACTTTTTCTTATTCCTGAAATAATCTCAACTTCATCGCTCTCTATCGCCATTCTTCCGCCTCTTCCGGTACCTTTTTGCCGTCTTGCAAGTTCTTTATTTATAAAATCTATATCTATCAGGACCCCGGAAGGGTAGCTGTCTATTATTCCAACAAGAGCTTTGCCGTGAGATTCGCCTGCAGTTAAGTACCTCAAAAAAATTCCTTTCCTAATCATAAAAAATTTGATCAATGAGAATAGTTATAATCTCATCACCTTTTAGTAAAACTACTGATGTTGGATTAATTGCTTCTACTCTGTAGTTATTTCCAAAAACATCCTGTTTTTTTAGTATGTAAACAATATTGTTAAAATTAATTTCTGCATAATTTACACCATCTTCCCTGTAGATCTTTCCAAGGATTAAAACATTTTTTTCTTCAAGCTCTTTCTTGTCAATATAGTATGGCTCAAACGGGTCCCTTATGCTGTCTTCTACTATGCTGACATCAGTTTCAAACTCATAATTTTTTTTCATTTCCCCGTCACCTGCACTGATACTTTCAATTTCTCTCTCATCTATTTTTATAGAAGGCAACTTGTCTGGCGGTCCTTCTTTTTGATAAGACTCTTCTATTAAAGTGCTTACAGAACACCCTGACACAAATGGCACCATGCATAAGATAAATAATACAGCTGCCAATAACGATACGGTTTTCTTTATATTTATTTTGCTATTATTTGTTTTTGGTTTCATAATTTTTCTCAAAGTATGATTCAAATGATATATAGGCAATTAGCCTGTTGTAACTTTCCTCTCCTGTCCTGATTGCTATATCTTCAATTCTGATTACTCTCGGCATAATCTCTATTGTATTTATAAAACTTAGAATTTGATAATAGGATCCTTCCAGTATTAGATTGCTTTCTATTACTCCTGTATTTTTCTCATTTTCACCCTCTTCTTCTGCTATGGTTTTGTCTGCAAAGTCTATATATTGTATATCTACGCCAGCATATCTTGCAATATCATAGATCTCATTAGTTAAAACAGTAATATCCATATCATGCGGAAGCTGCATGCAAAGATTTTGATATTCGGCATTCAACATATGATATTTATCCTTTGCAGTTAAAAATTCACGCAGATCCGCCTCCAGCCTATTTTTATCTGCCCTTTCCTGATTAATTCTGTAGACATATTCTGTGCTGCTGGAAAAATTAGGCATTACTATAAATACAAAAAGAGCAATTGTAATTATAATTATTAAGACTATAAAAATTATTTTTTGAATTTGTATATTAGACATTTTTAAATATTCATTCCTCAAGTATAAATTCTTCTAACTCTTTTTCTTCCACAGGTATGCTTTCATCATAAACTTCCACCTGCTGCTTAATTTCCTCTAAGTATGGTTCTAAATCCCAAAAAGTTTCAATGGTATATGATAAAGCATCCACAGTAACATCGGGTATCTGTGTTCTGCTTATATTTCTTATCCATACCTCGCCTATACCCGGTATCTTTTTAATTTCTATAATAAACCTGGATATATCAACATAGCTGGCAGAGTATCCTTCCATGCTGAAAGATGTTATCTTTTTGCTTCCTGCTTCCTTGCTGTCCTCTTTCGGCACCTCTTTTAAATAACTATATAAATTCCTGCCCCCTCCTTCAAAGTTTGTAATATATGCATCATCAGGTATTAACTCTCCCAAATTATATAAAATTTCAGACCATAAAATTTCATCTTTTTGGATATAATTTGTTAGATTTGATTTAGTGGCCACTTTTTCCTCAAATTGACCATATGCTTTTAATTTATTAGCATAATTTTGAAGCTTCATATTTACATTTTCATATCCACTTAGCTTCCAGGAAAGATTTTTATTTATATCATAAAAAAGTACTGAAAACAGTAGCGTTGCTGCAGATAATACAATTGCCAGTATTAATGCTATATTTAGTATAGTTGTCTTTATATCAATTACTTTTTCTTCTTTTGGAAGAAGGTTGATAGTTTTCATTACACTAAACCTCTTATCGCCATCCCAATGCCCAAACCAAGCTTATTTGAAACAATTTTCAAATCTTTATCTGCAAGGAATGATTTTCTTTTTATATAATCAAATGAAAAATTATCTGCTATATTTAACAGCTCAACCTTAGAACCTATTTTTTCTTCAATATACCTGTCTAAATTAGTGATCCTCTCTCCAGCCAATATTATCTTTTCTATCTTTAGCTTTGGATTTTCTTCCAGAAAATGGCCAATTGATGTTTTTATTTCATTTACCAGCATATTCGCAGTATTTTCCATGACTGTGTTTGTTTTATCCTCTTCACTATCTTTATTTGCTGAATTATTTTCTTCAGCTGGAAAATCGCTTTTACTCTTTTTTGTTTTAGCAGCTAACACAGAGTTAAAATCAAACCTTGCCACTACATCTTCGTAGTGTTTCTTACTTTTTTTGTCTTTTTTAGCAAAGGCATCAATAAAAGTTTTAACAGAAACGGATGTAAACCTTGGGTATTTGAGAACTTCACCCATAATTATTTCTACTATTGATATTTCCCGGCCCAAATTTACAACACAATAAGACTTTATATCCTTTTCTTCTTTCTTTTTGTTTTCAAGATTGTAAACACGGTTTATATAAGACTTTACATCCTTTTCTTCTTTCTTTTTGTTTTCAAGATTGTAAACGCAGTTTATAACTCTGTGAAGAGCAAAACAATTCAAATCTATTGCCTGAGTTACAAGTCCAGCGTTTTTTATACTTTCAACAACATTTAGAATCATGCTTTTTAAGGCGCCTACCAGCATTATCCTTGAAAAATCATCTCCTTTTTCCATAATGTAATAATCGTAGAGAAGGTTATCTTTAGAGATAGGTATAAAATCGCCAATCTGGTATTTAACAGAGCTTGCAAGATCTTTCTCGTCTGTTATCGGCAATTTTATTTCCTTTACTATTGCCTTCTGGTTTGAAATTCCCACATAAACTTTTCTTTCCGGTATTTTATATTTTTTCCATATTTTCTGAAGTCCCCTGGATAACACAACAGTATCTTTTATTTCCCCATTTTCAATAGAATTTCCGGCTACCTCAGATAGAGCGGCATTTGCAATATAGAAGCTGCCCCTCCTTTTTGACATCCCCACTATGGATATTTCGTTTGAACTTAAATCCAATCCTACTGACAGCATATTTTAATCACTCACCTTTTTTAATAAAAGCTAATATACCATTTTAGAATAAAATTACCCCAAAATAAAGCTATAACACTTCCAATAGAAATAAAAGGACCAAAAGGTATGGTCTGCTTTAGCTTCTTTTTTTTTGCTGCTATAAAAATTAAACCAAAAATTGAACCTGCTAAAAATCCTAAAAACAGAGCCGCAACTACATTTTTTACAAGAAATGCACCTATCATTAAACTAAGCTTAACATCACCCATTCCCATTCCTGCAGGGTATATTAAATGTATTGTTAACATAAATAAAAAAGCTCCAATGCTGAAAACTAACGGCATCCACCAGCTGGATACATCGCTTATAATGTTTACAGCCAACCCCAAAACTGTGAATGGTAAAACTATAACATTGGGTATAATTCTGAAATTAATATCAATGAAAGATACCGCTATCAAAGTGCTGCACAATATTATTCCCAATATTGCTTTAGCGCTCAACCCAAATACGGCGTAGTTGGTTAAAAACAGTATTGCTGTCAGAAATTCCACCAAAGGATAAATAAAAGATATCCTGCTTTTACAATTCCTGCATTTCCCTTTAAGAATAGCATAAGATATCAGCGGAACATTATCATAAAAAGCAATCTTTTTTTTGCAGACAGGACAAAACGATGGAGGCTTTATAATAGATTTCTTCCTTGGCACCCGGTATATAACTACATTTAAAAAACTTCCAACAATCAACCCGGCTACGACAAATGCAAAATATAAAAATAACTTGTTTGCTTCCATTTTTGTTCTATGTTTCTTGCTGCTTATTTACATTACTTACTTATTGCTACATTTGCACCTTTGAATAATAACACACCTAAACCTGTTAGTCAAAACGATAGAATACAGACAACAATTTTAAGGATTATTTAAAGTTTTGTCATGCGCTCCTATTCTTCGAAGAAATATTCCAGTTTTAGTATGGTGCCAGGTCATACGGATATTTGTAGTAATGTTGGCTTCAAAAATTCCGTTTTCCCCTTGTATCTTTTTTGTTCGGAGTGATGAGTGTCTGGGATTTTTCCTCATTAGTGAAAGTTTTCTTTTAAGTATTATTTTTGTCTTTTTTGGAAGTTTCTCAACACCTTTTTTAAAGCTCTTCGAGTATTGAAATTTCATACCTTATCGAGCCCCAGGCCTTTAAATAATTCTTCTTCACCATCTGCAGCATATGTTTTCCCTTCTTTTATTTGCCTATCTACTTCTCTCTCTCCTGCCTGCCATTCCCTAGACCAGTACCATGCTTGCGACCTGTCTATTACCAGTACTGGTTTTATTATAATTTTATCATCCTCCAATGTGAATTCTAATTTATCACCTGGCCTCAGTTTTAATTTATCCACCAGAGGCTTTGGAATCGTAACCTGCGACTTTTGTTTTAAATTCACTAACATTACACTCACTCCTTAAAGTGTTAAAGTGTTACTTTCGTATTTAACTATAAATGATTTTCTCCAAAATATCAAATGGTTCAGGAAAAAACTTAAGAGCAGCTTCACGCTGCTCTTAAGTTTAATTTTACGTTAGATAACTAACTTTTTACTGCACTTTAATAAGTGCCGGTTGATGTCATCTGTCCATTTGTGAAAACTATATCGTCATCTCCAGCAGTAGCTCCATCTACACCATAACTTGTAAGCGTGTAACCTGTTCCACTACCAGTTTGTGCATAAACATAAGTTTTGCCCCAGGCATCATTTGCCGGCACAGGATCCATATAGGCTGTTATTGTTAATGTAGCTGGATATATTTCAATATCTGCCATGCAAAGCTCAAGCGCTGTTGCTATATTTTTCATTTCGGCTTCTGTCGCAGATTCCCTTGCCCTGTTTCTTAAAGCCATATAGCTTGGGATTGCAATTCCAGTAAGCACAGCAAGTATGATAATTACTATCATCAGTTCTACCAGGGTAAAACCTTTTTCCTTTTTGTAAAAATGCCTGCATATCCTTTTCATAACTTTTCTCCTCCTTGCTATAAAATAATTTCCAATTTATCTATTGCAGCCAACACTATAATATTATACCCAAATGAAAAAATATTAGACATATATTTATAAATTTATTTTAAAATTTATAAATTATTGGTATGTAACAATTATATATTAATTTATTAATACTTTTATATTAGCTTAAATTTTACTATATTTCAATTATCTTGCTTTAACAGCATATGCTCTCTTAATTCACCTATTGCGGTTCTTAAATGCCTTGAGACAGATTTTTGAGAAATGCCTTCTTTTTCCCCTATCTCTACCTGGCTGTAGCCTAAAAAATAGTTGAAGATTAATATTTTTTTATTCAATCCTGAAAGTTTATCAATAGCGTCCCAAAGCAATATCCTGTCTTCAATAACAAGTTCAAAACTGCGATAATCCCTTGATTTAACCAAGCTTCTATTATACACATCATTGTTATTAACACTATTTTTTTGGTTTTTATCTCTATTTAAAGAAAGATTATAGAAAGCTGCTTCCCTTACCTTTAGAATCTCGTCAACTCCGTCCAGCGATATATTAGCTCCCAATGAAATTTCTTCTTTAGTTGGATATCTGTTGTTTTTTTCTTCAAATTTTACTATAAAATCATTAATCAATTTATTGAGTTTCCAAACCCATCTTGGATATTTTATCAATCCGCAATCCCTTAAATGATGCAGGATTTCTCCTTTTATGCAGTAAAAAGCAAAAGTTGAAAATTTATTTCCTTTTCCCGCATCAAACCTGTTTATGGCAACAAGCAGGCCTGTAAAAGCTAATTGCAGCAAGTCTTCGCGCTCTATTGTGCTATTTCTAAATCCTTTAACTGTACTATACGCAAGCTTTTCAAATCTTTTAACAATTACATTCAAGACATCAGAATTATTTGTTTCTTTATATATCTTAATCAGTTCTTCAGAAGAATACTTCCTCATCTCTATAATTTTTATGTTACTGACCGGAAAAGCTTCTTTTTTTATTTTAGCCATAACTTATAATTAATTTTAATTATAAAAGCTTAATTATTGCAAAATAATAGAGTCGCCATTAAGTTTTGCTCTGTCTTTCCTTACATGGCTTTATATATATTGAACATCGGAAGATACATGGAAATAACAATAAAACCTACAATTATCCCTACTAACAATAAGAGCATTGGCTCTATTATAGTAATAATAATATCAATGGAATTTGATACTTCGTTATCATAAAAATCAGCTATTTTATTCAGCATACTGTCAAGCGAACCTGATCTTTCTCCTACGGATACCATTTGTATCATCATTGGCGGGAATATATCAAACTTGGCCATAGGTATGGCAATATTCTCTCCCTCCCTGATGCCAATTCTAATTTTTTCAATTGCATTATCAATAATTATGTTATCAGATATCCCCTTCGCAATATCCAGAGCCCTGAGTATTGGAACCCCGGCAGATGTTAGTGTCCCTAAATTCCTGCTAAATCGGGAAAGCGATATTTTTTTTAAAATATCGCCTATTTTTGGAAGACTTATTCGCAAATTATCATAGCGGTATCTTCCTTTGGGAGATTTTATAACTTTTCTATATAAGCTTCTTCCGCCAACTACCAGAATGATAAGTATTAAATAAAAATACCACCTCTTAAAAAGATCGCCGATAAATATTAAAATATTAGTCATTAAAGGAAGCTCTGCACCCAATTCATCGTATATGCCCTTAAAAGTTGGCACAATAAACATTATTATTGCTATAACAATAACAAAAGCAAATACAAGTACAAATTTGGGATAAGCTGACTTGTTTCTAATTTTTAACTTCATTTCATTTTCTTTTTCCAAAAATGTTGCCAGGCTGTCCAAAGTTTTGTCAAGCGTCCCTCCCATTTCTCCAGCGCTAACCATGCTTATATATAATCTTGAGAAGACATCTTCATGTTTTGCAAGCGATTCGGACAGTGAAAGTCCTGATTCTATATTTTTTCTAACGTCAAAGATAATTTCTGAAAATCTTTTGTTTGATTCTTGCTCACCTAAGACTGTAAGAGATTCTATCAGTGATAGTCCGGAAAGAATTAAGGTAGAAAATTGACGGGTAAAAACTGCAATGTCTTTGGTTTTTATTTTATTAAAAAAATTAAGGTTAATGCTTAAGTTCTTTTTCCCAGCCTCACTTGATTTAGTTAATTCAATAACTAAAAACCCCATGTTTTTAAGCTTGGACAAAACAGCATCTTCGCTCTCAGCTTCCATGGAGCCATTTTCTATAGCCCCTTGAT
>CAYMPQ010000057.1:0-11325 GCA_964392345.1 uncultured Actinomycetota bacterium | reverse complement strand
AATCATGAATTTATTTGGAAAGGTGCCACTGGCATATAAAAAAGCTATAGAATGGAGTAAAAGGGAAGAAGAGTTTGAAAAAAACTGCGGAGATACTATCCAATTCACAAGGTTAGTTTATTTAAAAAAGTTGACAAACACGTGTGATTTATACTATATTAACACGTGTAAGAATTTAATGGAGGCCGGTATGACAAAAAAATTAACATTAACCTTAAATAATAAAGTAATCGAAGCTGCAAAAGTATATGCCAAAAAAAATAATATGAGCCTGTCAGGAATAATAGAGCTTTATTTTAAAACTTTATCCTCTGGAATTAACAACAATAAGATACCGCCAATTACCAAAGAATTATCAGGAATAGCTAAGTTTACTACAACAAAATCGGATAAGGAACTTTTAGAAGAAGCATTAACTAAGAGATTTGTATGATAGAAAAATTATTTATAGACACTGATATTATTCTGGATATAGTTTTAAAAAGAGAACCCTTTTTCCCTAATTCCCAAAAGGTACTATCTCTAATTGAAAGAAACTATTTTTCAGGTTTTACATCATCTCTGATAATAGCAAATTGCTACTATATTATAAACAGTAACAGAGATAAAAAAACTGCTTTAAAAACAATTTCAAAACTAAGATCTATTTTAAATGTTTTACCATTTACAGATAAGGAAATAGGAGAATCATTAAACTCTAAATTTAAGGACTTTGAGGATGGGGTTCAATACTTTATTGCATTAAATAATAATATAAATAATTTAATAACAAGAGATATCTCCGATTATAAAGATTTAGATATAAATGTTCTAACTCCAAAAGATTTCTTAAATCTGGAAAAAATAAAAAAAATCATTGGTTCAAAATCATAACATTTTTATTCCCGGAGTCTTTTTTTAACCTGGAATTCCATGCCTTTTTGGTGTGTGATGGTATATGAGAGCATTATAATAAAATATCTTTATGGAAACAAACTCTCCTAAATTAATATTCTTAAAAGTAAAGTACTCTTTCAAAGAATAAAGATAACATTTTTACTGTTTAGGAATATAATCTTGTATTTTCATTTGACTTTTGTTTGATTTAATAAATTTTGCGTAAATAGTGAAATTTGTTAAAATTAAAACAATTTAACACTGATTAAAGTTTAACTTGATTTCATATAATATATAAGAATATTTAGTGAAAACAATTCGCATAAAAGCAAGCTATAATCAATTAAGTTTTCGCTTATTAGCAAAAAAAATATCTTTTCCCCTGCAGTTAATTCTTCTTTAATTTTGATGTATATTTATAGATAACATCAATTAAATAATCTATTTTTTCTCTCGTTACCCAATAATGTGTTACAAATCGAAATTCATCCTGATAGGTTGGATTTATTTTAATTTTATGTTTATTTAAAAACTCAATAAAACTTTTTTCATTAAAGCTCTTATCATTTGTTTTAAAAAATACCATATTTATATCTAATCTATCTTTCAATATTTTGAATATTCCGGTCTCCTCTAAACGGTTTGCAAGATATTTAGCGTTTTTGTGATCTTCATTAAGTCTTAAAGTCATTTTATCCAGTGAGATTAAGCCTGCTGCTGCTAAATATCCAACCTGGCGCATTCCCCCGCCCATTAATTTTCTATTTTTTCTGGCTTTTTTAATAAAACTTTTTCCACCTGCTAAAATAGAACCAACTGGTGAACATAATCCTTTAGAAAGACAGAACATAACTGAATCGCAATGTTTTGCTATTTCTTTAGCATCAATATTCATTGCTGTAGCAGCATTAAAGATTCTTGCTCCGTCAAGATGAACTGGAACTTCAACTGATTTGGCAAAATGATAAACATTCTTCATATTCTCTATAGGGACGACAGAACCTGAAGAATGTGCATTTTCTGTACATACAAGCCCTGTATTTGGATAGTGGATATCTTCTTCTCGATATAGTGACTTTAGTTCTTCTATATTTATTTTTCCCAGACAGTCATGCAGCAGGCATAGCTGCACACCTGCAATAACTGAAGCTGCACCTACTTCATGCAAAACAATATGGTTACTTTCTGGAATAATAACTTCATCTCCTCTATTGGTATGTGTTAACAAAGCAAGTTGATTTCCAAATGTTCCTGAAGGAACAAATAATGCAGATTCTTTTCCTAAAATATTTGCAGCTTTTTTCTCAAGCAAGTTAACAGTAGGGTCATCGCCGTAAACATCATCACCTACTTTTGCACTACGCATTGCATCAAGCATTTCTTCTGTAGGTTTTGTTACAGTGTCACTTCTTAGATCAACCAGTTCCATTTTTACCTTTTTCTAGTATTTACAAACCGGGTTTTCGATAAAAAATAATTCTATAATATTAATTGAATATGCTTGCAATTTTTAAATGCCTTAAATTAATCATCTTATTCCTAAAAATTCAGCACCATTAAATTATAGAACACCTCGAAGTTATCTTCAATACACTGATAATATGGACTATACTGGGGTTTTCTGATCCTGTATTGTAAAGCGGCTTTGTTAACAGTGGCAGTATTCGCGGACATAGGATTTATTGTAATAATAATGTCTATATATATAAACACACAAATAGTAAAATAGAAATGACTTATGTTTATAGAAAAAAGCATACTTCAGTCTGGAAATAATAGCTCTCACAGTAGCGGCCTCGCTCGTATTCAATCTTTTAGCGATCTTATGATAAGACATACCCAAAGCATGCAGCTGTTTTGCTTTTACAGATAGTTTTTGGTATAAAGGAATCTGTCTTGCAGGTAATATTTTAATATGAACGGACATTTCAGAAATAGTTCGAATTGGTTGCGTCCCTCCCCGCCATAAAATTTTAACATAAAATCTATTTGTTTAATAATAGATAGTCTGCTATAATGCGTATTATCTATTATGAATAATAATCGTAACAAACAAAAATTAATAATCTTAGAACAAGCTCTTATTCAATTTGGGAGAACGGTTACCTACGAACAACTTAAAGAACTTCTATCAGAATACAAGAATATAAATGATAAAATCTATAAGTTAATAAAAGAAGGTTGGGTTGTTAAACTAAGACGTGGGCTTTATTATATTTCAAAGTTGGGAAGTCTCGGGTTTACTTCTGTATCAAATTATAAGATTGCCAATCTAATAGGGGAGGAATCGTTTGTTTCTTTTGAAGCTGCTTTAAAGTTCCATGGATTATTTGATCAGAGCATTAAAAGGTATAGATCTATAAGTACAAAGCAGTATTTGTTAAAAAAGCTTGAGGGTGTTCAATACAAATACATAAAAGTTCGAAGTAAGAATTATTTCGGTTGGAATGAAGAAGATGTAGATGGAGGTATTGCAAGAATAGCATTTAAAGAACGTGCTTTAATTGATTTGCTTGAGTATCAGCGTACAATTAATTCTGTAAGTCTTGTATTGGAAAAGTTACAATATTCTTATGATGAATTTAATCAAGATTGGTTTCTTAAATATTTAGGAAAATATTCAAAAGTGACAATAAAAACTTTCGGAATTTTGTTGGATCTTATTAACAAAGATTCAAGCAATGTCTATTTACTACTAGATAAAAGCAATACTTCCACTTCATATATGTTCTCATCGTCAGAGACGTTTAATAATAAATGGCGTATTTACTATGATTCAATTTTAGAAGAACAAGTCAAGTGATTATCCAAAGAATTACTCGGGAAAAATTGGAGTATACTGCAAAGAAAGTATTAGGGTATCCTTTGCATGATGCTGAAAAAGATTATTTTCTAGCTTTAACTATGAAGATAATCTCACAATCATCCCTGGGGAAGCAGTTGGTCTTCAAAGGAGGGACAGCTATCTACCATTGCTATATAAAGCAACTACGTTTTTCAGAAGATCTTGACTTTACATCACTTGATAAGGCGATTTTATTAGATGATTTTAAAGCTTTATTTAATAGGTTTAATTTTCTTGAGATAAAGAAAGAATATGTATCGCGGGCAACAATTAAGATAGAACGTTTAAAATTCACGGGGATACTGGATATGCCCAATAGTATAAAAGTCGAAGTTGACAAACTTCAAGATGTGTATCTTCCAAGTATAACCAAAGCTTATAAAAATAAATGGGAATTAACTTTCAAGGTAAATGTAATGGATCCGATAGAAATTTGTTCAGAAAAAATACGAGCAACTAACGATAGATTTAGATATCGAGACTTTTATGACCTATATATGCTAGCAAATACTCTTAAGATCGATTTGTATGAATCTGTTCAAATAATGCCTAAAAAAGAAATTAGAAAGCCTTTCTCTAAATCTAATATTATTAAAAACTTAAACTACGCATTAAGAGAGAAAAGCGAAAACTCTAATATAATTGTTTACAAAAAAGAGATTGAAGCAGACAAAATGAGATCTTTTTTTGAGAATTTAAGTATTCCTGATCTAAAACCCAATGTTTAATTATTGATAAGGTTATTTTACCTATTTTATTGGAGGAAGTTTTGAGTGCCGGTAAAAAGGTTGACGAAATAATTAAAAAGTTAAAAACCCTTTCGAACCCAAAAGCTGTTGAAGGAATGGCCAGATTTGGGATAAACCCTGATAAGACTCTGGGGGTATCTAGTTCAATTTTAACCTTATTTAGTGACAAAGGTCATATGTATATAAATTGTGGATGTATGCTTATTATATTTTGAGCCTATAAACCCGCCAGGTCATGGCAATCTTTCCCAATTTGAATACGGGGTTTATGATATCCATGTTTATATCAGCCAGCTGGGAAGCAGAACCCCGGGTGATACCGATCTCTAATGCCTTTTCTTTTATGTACTGGTATAGTTTAGAATCAATACCGTTTTTACGGTATTTTTCTTCCACTCCCAGGATAAGGAAACGCATCCTTGAAAATCTTTTCTGTTTAAGCCTCTTTTTAATATTTATAAAGATTTTAAGATCCCGCATAATATCTTTTGGGCTGTAAAATCTGGCCGAAGGCATATAAGCAGCCTTTCCATCAAATTCAGCTATTACCTCATTTATATCCGGAAGATTAACGGAAATCCCAATCGGTTTCCTGTCCTTTTCCACTATAAAAATAAGCTCCTCCAGGGCAATCTCTTTTATTCCCAGGGCCAACATATCGAATTCGGCATCATTCATTTTTACCTGCTGGGGATGGTTGCCTCCGTTCCATATAGGATTATAAAGTTTCCTTATGGTATCTATTTCACTCTTTAAATTACTGAAATTGACATTTCTTATTTTATAGTCATTAAACCTTTCAGCCTTCCTGTGATTTAGAATCCGGTCCAACATACGGTCCACCTTATTCATATAATCTTTTGAGATTATCTTATCTATATTCACGCTATACCAGTCATTCTCTTTCTTAAAACCATATTCCTCGAAAAAGTCCTGATAATAAGGGGCATTATATGGTTCCATAAAGTATGGTTCATTTTCAAAACCGTCAACCAGCAGCCCTATTTCTCCTCCAGCATTGAATTTTGCCGGCCCGATTATTTTAGTGCAGGAATTTTCTTTTAGATAGCTTACTGCACTTTCAATAAGGGTCTGGGCAGTACTTCTATTCTCCTCAGACTCAAAAAGCCCAAACCACCCGATCTTTCCATTTTCTCTTTCAGCATAATTAGAATCAATAAAGGCCATAATCCTTCCAACCGGTATTCTTCCATTATAAGCTATAAAGTACTTTATGCAGGTATGGTTGAAATAAGGATTTCTGGTAATAAGACCGGGAACAGTAGCTGGTGTTGGATTGAGGTCCGATAGTTCCTGTAGAAATAGGGGGAAAATCTTATTTGATTCAGAAGTTTTGTACCATTCTATATGATAGGGTACGGTAATAAATTCTTTGATCTTGTTCAGGCTGAGGTTGCTGGCCTGTCCGGGAACATATTCTCCAATTTCTTTTATAGTGGTCCTATTTATACGGGTCACTATTTTAAACCTTTGAAGGTAAATTATAAAATTCAGTACATCATACTTTCGTTTCTCTATTATTACAATAAAAATCTTGGATTTGTTTTTTATCCCAGTGTTTTAAGAAATCATTCAAATTTATAGGGTGTTATCAACACTATCCAGCATGGGAAGCCATTCACATAAGTACTTATTTTTCTATTTTACTGCTAAATTTTGATAAATGAATATTGTTATACAATTTTCTTATACGACATTTACAATTCATAGTAGTTTAAGGATTTAAAAAGTTTTTATGGTAGATAACTTTTATTTGAAGGAGAGGAGATAAAAGAGATTCTATAAGATTATCAATTAGTTAGAAAAATTAGTCTGCAAGATTTAGAACCTCTACAAATTTGATCCTTTAATTCAAAACTTATGTTTTTCCCAAATTCGGAGGACCACACCTTATATTCAGTATTACATATTCGGCTGCCCACTTTTTCAGAAAACTCAGCTCTATTGGATTTAATCATTGTATTATGCCAGGGGCAGTCACTGATTATTATCTTAATTATATTGTTATTTTCTTTTTCTGCCTTAAATTTAAAACCATCCAACTTTAATTTAGTAGTAAAAGTTTCAAAAAGAGCATCAAGCCCTAACTTTTCCTTTATCTTTGATTTAAGAAACCTCGCTTGAATCTTGGGCATAACTTTCCACACTTCATTATCTATATTCAGTGCAGCACCAAATCCATATTTTTCTTCAACCTTTAAAAACCACAGCCCATCTACAGCAGTATAACTGCGATAAAAATACTTTGAGATTTCATAGTCAGTAAGCTTAATCATATTTTTATCATAAATTTTTATAAGATTGAATAAATATTTTCTAAGATTATTCCTTTATATATTTGTCTCTCAAAAAGGTTTTTTCAGTACTGTATACTTTTTGAATAGATTTTTATTTTTTTCAAGTTCAAATTTATCTATTTATATAAATATAGTCAATAGATTTTTAAGATTTTGTCCAGTAATTTCGGCTTAAGCACTGGATTGATTATTTATGATACAGAATAATATTTGCTTTTCTTAAGCTCCGCAAGCCGTTCAAGAAGCTGTTCCCACTTTTTCATCTTTGAGTCAAGTTCATTTTTTTGTTTTTCATATTTTAAGAAGCGGGAGTGGCTGCTTTGATCTTCGGTCAGGCTTTCCGGAGATCTGAACCGGTCAGTTAATTTTTTTAATTCATTTTCAAGATGCTCAATATCGCTTTCGCAGTCGGTGATTTCTTTTGTTATCTTTCTCAATGTCCTCAGGAATGCTTTCTTTTCGAGATAGTCATCTTTTCCGGAAGATATTTGCTCATCCTGATTTTGTGCAAAATAACCTATTTTAACATTATGGCCCACTTTCAGGCTGCCTTTAAAGTCGATATCACTTACAAGTATTCTGGAAAGAGTTGTCTTGCCTCCACCATTTTTGCCGATAAATGCGATCCTTTCACCTCTGCTTATGATAAAATCAATACTGTCGATCACATTCTTTTCACCGTAATTTTTTGAGAGACCGCTCGCATTGAAGATAATATTACCGGAGCGGGGAGCAGCTGGAAACCTGATGTGTATTGAAGAAATATCTTCTTCGTCTATTTCGATCCGGTCCATCTTTTCAAGCTGTTTAATCCTTGATTGGACCTGTGCAGCTTTTGTAGCCTTATACCTGAAACGCTCGATAAATCTATTTGTGTCAGCGATTATTTTTTGCTGATTTTTATAAGCCGCTAATTGCTGTGACCTGTGTTCTTCTCTCAATATTGTATATTTTGAATAAGGGACTCTGTAATCATATATCCTGCTCAGCGAGATCTCAATAGTCCGGCTGGTAATATTATCCAGAAAAGCCCTGTCGTGTGAGATTATGATTACAGCCCCTCTGTAATCATAAAGGAATTCTTCCATCCATTGTATGGATTCAATATCCAGATGGTTTGTAGGTTCATCAATCACAAGCACATTAAATGGTTCAAGGAGAAGTTTTATCAGTGCCAGCCTTGACCGCTCTCCGCCGGAAAGCACTTTTACCTTTTTGTCAATATCATCATCCCTGAAAAGAAAAGCACCAAGCATTTCGATATTTGTACTTATATCGGAAGCTTTATTTATGAGCTTTATGTACTCATCAGATCCATAATCGGTTCTTTCTTCAATATCTTTATTCCTTTTATTTATTTTATTGTTCAGCAGTTTCCAATATAAATGATAAAATCCTATATAACTGTATTGTGAATGTCAATTTATATTAAAGATCAAAAGGAATAGCAATAGTATCTAAAAAAAATCATTATATTGTATTCGGTACAGGCAAATATCCATGTAAAATAACAAAATTTTTCAGATATTTTTAGAAAGGCGGACGGTCTGTTTCTCCCGATACGGTATATGAGAGCAGAGTACTGCCATCCATTCAAGCGTGCTGAATTCTTTTTCCTTCTCTGGAAAATACTTCATACTCTCCTTAAAAAAAGATGCCCTTATTATATATCTTGCAATGTTTTCCATGGATCTGCTGTCACCTGGATAGATCCTATCACCGCAATTCCCCGCTTCTTACTTTTTTATCAAATAAATAAAATTGCAGTTGACAATGTAATAATTATATATTTAAATGTATCAATATATTAAATTTAAAATGATTCAGAGAAAAGAAAACTTATGAAAGAAGAAAACATAAAAAAAGCTGTAAGGGAAAGCTATGCAAAAGTCGTTACCAGCAATTCCTGTTGTTGTTCCGCCCCAGTTACGAATTGCTGCGGGCAAGTAGATTTAACAAAGGAAATAAGCTCAAATATTGGATATACAAAAGGTGATTTTGGCAAAGCACCGGAAAGCTCTAATTTGGGACTTGGATGCGGAAATCCGATAGCTCTGGCGTCCTTAAAAAAAGGTGAAGTTGTATTAGACTTGGGTTCAGGAGCAGGTTTTGATTGTTTTTTGGCTGCAGACAAAGTAGGACCAGAAGGAAAGGTAATCGGAGTTGACATGACTCCAGAGATGGTTGATAAGGCAAGGGATAATGCTCGAAAAAATAATTTTACCAATGTAGAATTTAAGCAGGGAGAGATAGAAAGCCTGCCTGTAGCTGATGGGATCATTGATATAATAATTTCTAACTGTGTGATAAATCTTTCTCCAGATAAGGACAGTGTTTTTTCTGAAGCATTCAGGGTTTTAAAGCCTGGCGGGAGAATTATGGTTTCAGATATTGTTTTAGCCAAAGAGCTCCCCGATTTTATTAAAAACAATGTTTCAGCTTACGTAGGGTGTATTTCAGGTGCAATAATTAAATATGACTATCTGAATGCAATAAAAAAAGCTGGTTTTACCGATGTAAAAATATTGGATGAAGTTAATTTTCCAATCAAATATATGGTTAGCGATAATGCGGCAGTTATTATTAAAAATGGTTTAAATTTAACCAAAGATATGATCGGCTATTTAGAGAAATCGATTTTAAGCATAAATGTTTATGCTTTAAAACCCAAAATTCAATAAGATTATATAAACAATTGAAGATTAAAAGAAAAGTTGGAAGGCAATAGTTTAATAAAAAGTGCGGTATTAATACCTCTTGTTTGTATATCTTTATCTCTAAAAAAAGTTATTTATAAAAAAGAGTTAAGGATTTTGTAATTATGTCAGAGAAAAATTTAAAAAACATGGAAAAAATAATAAAAGCTTTAGCGGATGAAAGAAGGATAAGAATTATTTATCTACTAAAAACAAAAAAGGATCTTTGTGTATGTGAAATTACTAATATCATAGGATTATCGCAGTCTACCATATCAAGTCATTTAAAGGTACTCGAAAATGCCGGCCTAATAGAATCACACAAGGATGGACTATGGGTTAATTATAATATCAACAGTCAATTATGTTTTTTCAGCAGTGAGTTTATAGAAATAATTTATAAAGATTTGAAAAAAGATAAACAAATAGTATCTGATCTGAAAAAACTAAAGAATATAAACCGGAATATGATATGCAGAAGAGCGGTATAAAAAATACTGATAAATTGCGTTAGCAACTCTGCAAGAAGCCAGACGGAATAAGGAGTTTTAATGGGAAAAGTCAATGAAACAAAAGACAACAAAAAGCAAACCCTAAGAAAGCAAATCGGTTTCTTTGATAAATACCTTTCAATTTGGGTTATTTTATGTATAGCTGCAGGAGTAGCCATAGGGAAGTTTCTACCGGCTGTTCCTAATACATTAAGCAGGTTTGAATATGCCAATGTTTCCATACCAGTTGCAGTTCTTATTTGGTTAATGATCTACCCAATGATGCTAAAAGTGGATTTTGCAAGCATTGTTAATGCAACTAAAAAACCAAAAGGTCTTACTGTAACCACTGTCACTAACTGGGTAATAAAGCCTTTTACAATGTATGGTATTGCATTTCTATTTTTTAAAGTCATATTTGAAGCATTTATACCAGGACCACTTGCCACTGAATACCTTGCCGGGGCCGTACTGCTAGGAGCAGCTCCCTGCACGGCTATGGTATTTGTATGGAGTTATCTCTCAGATGGAGATGCTGCTTATACGCTGGTCCAGGTTGCAGTAAATGATTTAATTATACTTTTTGCTTTTACCCCCATTGTTGCTTTCCTTCTTGGGATAAGCGAAGTGATCGTACCCTATAGTACACTATTTATGTCTGTTGTCCTGTTTGTAGTTATACCTTTTTCCGCAGGTTATATATCAAGGGTGCTAATAATAAAAAAGAAAGGAATTGATTATTTTGAGAATATTTTCCTTAAAAGGTTTAATAAAGTTACAGTTATTGGTTTGCTTTTAACTCTTGTAATTATTTTTGCATTCCAGGGAGAGATAATTTTAGGTAATCCAGTTCACATCGCTTTGATTGCAGTACCACTGGTAATCCAAACATTTCTAATATTTATCATTGCCTATGGGTGGGGAAAAGCCTGGAAACTTCCACATAGTATTGCAGCTCCAGGTGCCATGATCGGAGCAAGTAATTTTTTTGAACTGGCAGTTGCAGTGGCAATATCATTATTTGGACTCCAGTCTGGAGCTACTCTGGCTACAGTTGTAGGTGTACTTGTAGAAGTGCCGGTGATGCTCACTCTGGTAAGAATTGCTAATAATACAAGGAAATGGTTTCCGCAAGTATCATCAAAATAAAAAATGGCTTAAAAATATAGAAAAAGGCGAACAAGGAAAGTTAAATACCAGGTTTACAGATACCTGAGGCACAAAAACTCAGTAATGAGCAGCCCTTGAAATTACTGTAAACTTGTAATAACATTTTTGTATAAATTTGCAGTACTGTTCTTTTTAAAATATTATATAAGTATATTATATAAGTAGATTATTATTTCTGTA
>CAYMPQ010000056.1:0-12044 GCA_964392345.1 uncultured Actinomycetota bacterium | reverse complement strand
TTTGCTATAGCTATAATTTTTCCCACTTTATCACTTCCTTTTTTTTATACCTAAATCAATACTGTTTTTTATAGCCTTCTCCTGGATAATTTTATTAAATAGAGCACCTCTGCTTTTTTTTACTCTGCCCATAAGATATATATCTTTTACCTCACTTAAGGCCTGATATATTAGATTTTCCGGCATCCTGTCAACAACTCTTCTATAAAATCCTAGTGAGTGATCATCACCTAGCCGGTCTGCTAGGTCTTGTGATAGAAGTTCTTTTTGTTGCGTTCTTTTCTTCTTTTTATAAAAAGCATTCTCGTTAACGTTATTTAATTGGTTATTGTTTAACGCATGGTTATAGTTAGTGTCAAGTTTTCCTGTGTCAGGGATTCTTGACATAGGCCCTGTGTCAAGAAAACTTGACATAGACTTTTCTTCTGTATTGGTTTTATCTTTTTCCCCAGGACCTCCAAATACTTTTAAGTTTGAAATAGGTAGAATCCTGTACTTATTATTATCCCATCTTCCGCCTTTTGGTGTTGACCTTCTAACTTTTTTAATTAATAAAACAGGCTTTTCTTTAAAGCGAAACTTAACTAAACTCTGGATGCGCTCATTAGCCATCTGCCTGCTTACTCCCAGGGCTCTAGCAATTGCTCTCTGGCTTGGGTAGCAGTCGCCTTCACTGTCCATAAAAGTTGCCAGTACGCAGAGTGTTTTCCAGTCACGATCACTGATTTTCTTTAGGAGACCTGAGGTTCGAGCTTCTATATAAAGTTTTACAAAAATACGCTCTTCCCACGAACGTTTAAAAATATCATATTCTTTTTGAATTTCAATAGATACTAATTTTCCCTCAATCTGTTTTTTAAAAGATGAACTCTTCCTGGAGGATAAGAAAAAATTATCTTTTGTTTTCCTTTTCTGGCTTTTAATTCTTTTGTCTTTTAGCATTATTTTTTTGTTCATTTAAGCCACCAAATACCCTTTAGCTAAAGGGTGATTAATTCTTTTTATAAAGATTTGCTCCAATTTTTGTGCTAGTAGAAAAACATGGTTACGGCAAGAATAGCTATGGTAAAAGGAACAAGAGAATTTTCTTTTAATAATTGCTGCCAGAAAAATTATATAAATGAAATAAAATATACCAAAAACAAATACTGGTAAAAATATAAACTGAGCAATACTGCCCACAGTAGGAGTTTCTCCCGGTAGCTTAAGAGGGATTAA
This sequence comes from uncultured Actinomycetota bacterium, assembly GCA_964392345.1. Classification (GTDB taxonomy): domain Bacteria; phylum Actinomycetota; class Humimicrobiia; order Humimicrobiales; family Humimicrobiaceae; genus JAUVXY01. Next base: position 10,826 of record CAYMPQ010000056.1, on the reverse strand, counting down.
AAACATAGAAAGAAGAATAATTAAATGAGTAAATATAACCACAAACCAGTAAAATAACGCTGCTCCCCCTAACTGTCTTTTCCCTTCTTCTAATAAAAGAGCTTCTCCAGTGTAAAACGGTTTAGTGTCAGCAGATAATGTTTTGGCAGACACTTTAAGCTCTCTTACCTGAACCCTGCAATTAGGACATATAACAGCTTCTGTGGCAGTAGCATTCCTGCATTCTGGACAGTATATTTTATCTATTTTCTTCTTTTTTTTCATTTTAACAGATACTCCCATCTTATTTTACAGATCTTCTACTGCTTAAAACCCCCTGTGAAGCCTCCAATAATAATCACGCACAATATACACCGTTACCTCATCCTCTATTTCAAACTTATCTCCCTCATAATCATAGGAGGAAGTAAATTTAAAAACACAATCTCTATCGTGAAAATTAATAAAAGAGGTGTCCCAGATATAACCTTCCCATGTGCTATTTCCTGTATAAGTGAGATCCGTTTCAAATCCAGTCCCTAAAAATTCTACGTGGAGAGATTCCGGACCAAAATCTCCAGCGGTTTCAGCCTCCAGTACAAATCTTTCACCATTGAAAAATATCTCATAGCCTCTTGGATCATCAGGACTTCCGGTTTTTGAAAAGTTGTAGCTAATCCTATTTTCATTCCACCTGTCAGTATGTAGTACCTTTCCTTTAGGATTTAGCTCTGCTTCAACCCAGTGCCCTTCACTAACCCATATTTCTTCAGTCTCCCAGTGTGAAGTATCAACCCAGACAGTTTCCGTATAATTCTCCCAGTATCCCTGAGAGACAGTATAGGAAGTATCAACCCATCTTCTCTTGGCTACATTCTCCCAATGCGACGTATCAACCCATTGACTTTTCCAGTATCCACTGCTTACCCACGTCCAGTGTGATGTATTAACCCACTTTCTACTCCAGTATCCACTACTTACCCAGACCCGGTAAGACTCTCTTACATTCTTTAAAACTTGATAACATTCATATCTTATTGCATAAACTCTTCCGCCATAGGAAGGTCTGTAGTCTATTACAAATTTTTTATACCTATACCTTTTTCCGCCAATTGTACCTTCGTAGCGTCCTTTATATTTAGAAGCAAAACTGTAAACACTCCAACCGTAGCTACTGGTACCATATAAAAATACTTTATTGCAGGGGACCCACCTGTTAACATATCTGTATCTAGTCTCCCAGTGCGACGTATCAACCCACTTACTCTTCCAATATCCGCTACTTACCCACGTCCAGTGCGAGGTATCAACCCAGTGACTACTCCAGTATCCACTACTTACCCAGACCTTTTCCGTATAGTCCTGCCAGAAGCCCTGGGTAACCGTATAAGAAGTATCAACCCATCTTTGTCTTGGAGTTACCTGCCAGTATCCACTACTTACCCACTCTTTGCTAGTCTCCCAATGCGACGTATCAACCCAGAACTTCCGGGTTTCTGCATTTAGATACTGGGGTGTTAAAAAAGTTACGGATATAAATATAAATAAAAATACCGTTAGTGTAGAAAATATCTTTCTTTTCTTCATAAAACCCTCCTCACTTTAGATAAAAACAAAGCTCCCTGTATCTTTTGCCTACATGGATGTCTTCAAACATAACGTCCTGGACCCTCAAATATTTGCCTACTAAAAACTTTAGCTCACCAGCACTAAAAAAGTCTTTACCATCAAAACACAGAAAGTCGCCTGCAGAATATTCTACATAAGGATCAGATTCTAAATTATAAGAATCAATGTCAAAAATAATCTGGTAATCTTTGACATTTTCAAAAATATGTTCGGTCCCATCCTTAACTTTCATATCTACTGTAAAATAAATTTTATTGCCTTCAATTTTCTCTACTACCCCTTTATACATATAATCAGATATTATTTTATGCTCTGCTGTATCTTCCCAAAATTCCACTTCATTTCCTTCTTCATCAAGAACTATAATTTTTCTCATTTTAATTACTACTTCATTCCCGTCTTTATCCAGGGAAGTTTCATAAATCAAATCTTCCTGTTCTGCTTCTTTATTGGAATCGGATTTATTTTGCACTACTTGTTGATTTATAGCATTTTCAATTTTTCGGATAACATCATATTTAATAGTAAAGAAGATACCAACTGCTATGCACACAATCAGTACTATATTTATTACCATTATTTTATTTTTCATAATTTCCTTTTTTTATATTTAAGACACTATTCCCAGTCTAATCTTTCCATAACTTTTTTTGGATCATGGGTAACCCACCTTCCCCTGGCTGAGTCAGGTAGATTGCCGTCTCCAAAATCGCTAAAACCATAAAACTTAAACAAGTCTGCTATCCTGTCCCACATCTTCTTTTCTAATTTTTCTTTTAAGCTGTAAAAACGAAGTCTCGTGTCACGACCCTGGCCCAAGTAATAAAAATATTTATATTCAGGGTGTTTTTTTAAGTACCCCTCTTTTTTACTCTTCTTTAAAAATCCAAAATACTCTTCAATCCTACAGATGCAGCTGTGGCAGAAATACCTTCTTTTTATAGCGTTAGAAAAATAATGTGTATATACCCCATAGTCTTTCCTGCGATACACCCTATCTATTAAACTGCCGCACGCGGCACACCTTACCCGCCTCATCTTACCCCCTTTCTCCTATCTATCTTCCCACTCATGAGATGCGCTTCTTATAATATCCGGAAGCGGATCTAGAATTTTTAATCTAAACCTGCCAGGACCACCGTTTATGGTTACAATTACCATAGGATCAGAAATAACCGTATTGCACGAAGTCCAATCACCAGTGTGTGTATCACCATAAGTAAAAGCTTCTTCCCCGGTCAGGATCCCATCAGTATAAACTTTACATATCCCTGAATCATCATAAAAATAAACCCTGTACTTAATATTTTTAGACCAGTACGAATTTGATGCAGGTGTCATACTACTGTCTACTGAAAGAAGATTAGGCAACTGGTCACCTATAGCTTTTATACTCTCATCAGTATCAAAGATGGTATAGCCTTCCCCATACTCCTCCCTATCATAAAATGAAGCTCCGGTACAAGATAGCTCCTCACATACATATTTTAACCTGTAGCTTACCCTTTGAGCTTGCCTGTAGTCCTGGGCAAAGACAACAGTAAAAGAATAAAGTATAACTACAGCAACAGTTATTATAAAAATCTTCATTCTAATGCCTCACTTAAAACGTAGCCTTCCATAATATAGTAATATCTGTTTTCCTCATCTTTTATTCCCAAAAACTTTCCCATGTTAACTACCCTCTTTATTGGTATGCCAATTTTGTAATTTATAGTTTCTCTAGTGTCAAATTCAAACCTTTTGTATTTCATGGAAGTAGTCACATCTATTATGATTTCACCTTCGCTGATGTCCGGGAACTCCGAAAGTATATTATCTTTCATCTCAGAGATGTTAGAACCTGTAAACCTGCCGTCAGTTCTTGCCTTCTGACAAGCTGCGTAGGCTATCTCATCAAATCTTTCTATCTTATGTGAATTTACTATATCCTGTACATTCTGCATGGGAAATACCATAAGCAGGATTATAGCTGCAACAGTTACTATAAAAGTTTTCATAAATATTTATCCTTAAATAAAAATAGATTTTTAAGGAATTGTTTGAAGCTGGCTTATCCCGTAGTTTAAAATTCTTGTTGCCTGGGAATACAGCGAATTTTCCCCTGACCCAAGTATTAGTCCCCAGATTAGAACTCCTAGAATTACCGTAGCCATTATTACAATAAATGTCTTCATGTAAACTCCTTTCTTCCTTTTTTTAAAAAGACAGTAAATTATAAGACGCAAAAACATCTGTTAAAACCACCACTAAAAAATTCAGTAGAACCACTACTGTTGATATTATGGCCAGTACATAAATAAGATTTCCATTTCTCTCATTTACCCTCTCCTTTTCAGTTATTCTTTCTGCTTTTATATTATTCTGGTAATTTAAAAGCTGACCTTTAAGTTCTTTTGGGCTTATATAGTCAAGCTTTAATAGTACAGTGGCAAGATCCCTTGCTTCCTTTGTACCAATTGCAGCGGCAAAATAGCTGGCTGCTTCTTCACGTCTGTTCATATTCCACATTGAAAGCATCTTAAGATATACAGGTTTTGTAACCTTAACTGTCTTTATAATTTCTTCCAGGATATAGTTTGAGCCTAAAATAGCATCCCCTTTTATTGTAAATAAGTTAATAAGCTCCAAAATTGTCCGGTATATTTCTCTTGTAGCTGCCTCTCTTCTTCTTTTTTTAAAAAAATCATTAACGTATGAAAATGGCAGTTTTGTCCTGCCCATTTTTTCTTTTGGAGTAGTAGCAATAAGTAAAATAAAAATTATAAAAATCTGCATCCCAAAAGAAGGAAGGCTTTTTGTTATTTTTAGTATCACTGCTAAAGTAAGCCACATGCCTAAAACACTAAACCGCAAAACCTTATAGCTTAAAAAAGAAATACCTACCCCGCCAAAAGAAAGAACTTCTCCTGTGGCCAGTCTCTTTTTAACCATAGCTAAAGTTCCAAACCTTCCTTTTTTTAAATGTAAGACGCCAAGTGAAACTTTAGTAAAAAATACAACTGATGCTACTGCTAAAAGTGAAACCGATACAAAATAAATTACTTTAAATACCATTTTATACTCCTACTAAAAATCAAATTTAGGCCTGCTTAAAATATACATTGACCAAAAACTAATAACAGAAAGTACAGCAATTGTGATAAAAAATTTTATACCCAGTGCGGTACTGAACTGGTAGTAAAAAAACTTTCCCAGTGTAAACCCGAAATACTTTACACATGTAAAAACTGACAGGATATACACGACCGGAATAACAAACTTAACCATGGTAAACGCTTCATAGTTTGCTCTCTTGTCTTTTTCTATGGAACTTTTTATCTCTTTTAAATCTCTAAGGATATTGTCTAAGGAAACTGAGACATTGGTGCCTCCTGATATAGATTCAAAAATGCTCATGCCTAAAAGTGTTGCCCACTGGGTACCAAACATGGACACAAAAAAATCAACTGCAGACTGCAGTTCTTGCCTGCTCCTGTAATCCTTTATTTTTACACTTAAAATAAAAAGAGCTTTCTTTGAAAGAGGGCTTCCTTTAATAGTCTCTACAGTCCTGTCTATCGCATAGGCCATACTGTAGTCTGAAATCTTGTAGTTACTTGTTAGCTCTCCCAGTAGGTTCTCTGCTTCATAGCTTCCAGCAAGCTGCAGGCTTTTAAGCCTAAACCGCAGGTAAATATAAGGAAGAAGACCAATAAGAGATGACATTAAGATAAAAAATATACTTACCCCGAAAAGCCCGGCAGTAACAGCAAATGACACGGAAAACAAGCATACTGACAAAAAGAGAAAATAAAAAACGCTGTCCCTGCCGCTTCTGCCGGTGGTTATTTTTATAAGATGTCTTATATGGCTTGTAAATCTACTGTCGAAACTATCTTTAGCTTTACTGCTGAATCTATACCCCTTACTTTTCTGCCTTATAAAACTTACCAGGTATCTTCCCAAAAATAACCACAAGCCGGTTAGAAATATAGCGTAAGTTAATGTTCTTACTATTATGTCTATTGTATCAGTCATAAAAATTAAGCTCCCCTAGAGTAAAAAGGTACTACAGCCTTATAATTTTTCATTGGAAATTTTTCAGCCAGCATTTTTAGCTCTTTTCTGTATGAGAGAAACTCATTGTAATTTTCTTCCCTGGCAATAGCTTCCTTATCACTTCCTATATCACAAGAAAAAGTCCAGCTGTCAGAACCGGGATCGTAGCTGCATATCTGGTGTATTGAGATTCTATGAGACAGATAATCATATCTAATCTCATAAATACCCTTTAGCCTTTTTTTAGAACGGTCTGCAAGCTGTATAAAGCTAAAAACATAGTGAAAACTTTTAGCAACTTTTATTATTGTATGTTCAAGACTCCCGCCTTTTTTGCCTACAATCATATTTGCCATATCATAAGGAAGGTCAAATACATCGGTTAAGTGAATTGTGCTTTTGCAGTGCCTGGTACCTCGGTTTGAAATCTCAACCAGTAGACTCAGCATATTTCCGTCCCTTGCCTCCCCGCAAATAATATAGTCTCCATCTGAACGCATAAGCTTTTTTGTAATAGAAGATAGCTCATCCCCATCGCAAACAAGCTGCATTATGGGAGATTTTGGCATAAGCTTGTGAAGTGGAATCTCTGCATTTGATTCAATTAAAACCCCTTCAAGATTTGGGTCTTCAAGAAGCTGAAATGTAGTAAGCATGGTAGTTTTTGCAGTTCTAACCGCTCCGCAAAAAAGGATATTAAAACCAACCTTTGCAAGGCTTTTAAGCATACCTAAAGCCTCTTTTGGAATAGTGCCTCTTCTGGCCTGCTCTTCTAAAGTGTAACTAAAAACAACATATTTGCGAAATACCATAATATGCTGGCCGTCTTTGGTAAGTGGGTCGTCATATATAGTAACCCTCTCACCAGAGTGCATTAAAATTTCTATATTTGAGCTACTCTGAGGCACTTTTGGAGTAAGAAGAAGCAGGGCTTTTTTAAGTGCACCAAACCTCTGGGAAGATATCTTCTGCTCCTGAAGTGCCATCTTTCCATCAATTAGATAATATATTCTTTCCCCTATTATCTTGGCAGAGGAGCTTTCAGGAATATCCATCCACTGCCTTATACCTGCCAGCCCCCATACTTCATGGAAAATACCATCAACTAAGCTACTGTACCATTTTGGATAAGGAAGCTTAGTTTTAGCATTATCCTCAAGGTATTTTCTTATAAGGTCCTTAAAATAATTTACATGGTCAGGTATTCCTATTATGGCTTTAGTCTGCCGTTCAAGTATCCTGGATTCCTCTCCTTCGGCTTTATTCCACTGTTCTTCAAAATAGGACTGAACAGACCTGCAGAGATTTGTAAAAAGCTCACTATCGCTTAGGGTTTTTCGCTTTTTTGTCTTTGGTCTCCCACTTTTTATTTTGCTTAAATAATCGTCAATATGAAATTTTCTATATTTTACATCTTCTTTAAGTAAATCCATCTTAGGTATTAACCTTTCTCATTATCCTTTTAAAAAAGCTTTTTCTTACTGCTTCTTTATCTTTAATTTCTATACCAAGTTCCCTGCACAGAAAAAATGACAGCTGCTTTATAGAACTGCTAAATATGTTGTCATAACCAACTAAAGTCTTTTTCTTATTTTCAGCTTCCAGGCCTAATGTATAATCTAAAAGAGGTATAACAGAAGCAAGCGGCATACCATAATTTTTAGATATATCTATCCCGTCATAAAAATCACTATTTTCTATATATTTATTTAATATAAGTGAAAAATCACCTGCATTTATTCCTAAATTTACAAAGACCTGTTCTGATAGCTTTAAAAAATTCCTAAAATGCTTATAACTTTGTGTGGTTACAAGGTATTTTAATTTAGACGAATTTAGAGCACCAATACTCATACCGCAAACGTTGCTTCCTCCATTTATAATTGTTATATCAAAAGTTTTAGATGAGAGGCAGATAAGTTTTTCAATATGCTCCGGGTGGTAATGCCTTAACTTTGATATACTGCTCTCCCCTGGTAAAACATACAGTAAGCCGGTCTTCAAACATGAGTTTTTAAGCTCCTCCGGTGAGAGTATATTGTTTATTAGTCTTTCTTTGATTTGCCAAAGCCCGTAGCCGGTGAAATCTAAATCAAGATAACTGGTTCCTTCACTGCCGTCTAAAGCCAAAAAAATTACACTCTTACCTGTTAGTTCAGAAATTACCTGGGCTGTGGATTGGCTTATCATTTCAGTACCAACTCCTGCTCCTGCACCAAAAAAACAAACAGTGTTATTTTTAACTGCAAAATCTTCGATAGATAAAGAGCATACTTTCTGGGATATCTGCTTATCTGTAAGAAGCGGCGGAATTACTATTATACCGTATGAGGAAAGATTTTTATTTACAGTTGAATATGTATCTAAGTCCCTTGCAATATAGTAGTTACTTTTTACCTGCTTTAAAAAATTAGAAAAATTATTTAGATATTTATCATATGAAATAGCTTCGCCATCAACAATTAAAATATCTACTATACTTATTTTACTGCCCGTAAAAGATAAAGAAGTTTTTATATCGGAAAAAAAACCGGTGTTTTCAAGTTCAGTTTTTAAACTCCCGTTACTGCCTATAATTAAAATATTTTTCATAAGCTTTTTTTATATAAAATAATAAATTTATAGTTTTCGCTTGCCAGACCTTTAAGATAGGAAAAATCTTCATAACTTGTTATAATCTCAATACTTGAGATATTTGCACTTGCGTCATACCTTTCTTCACCCTCCGTATCTACTACTTCCCTGTTGCCAGAATCCTTTAGGTATGCGATTTCACTTTTAATTAAATCCTCTTCACTAGAAATTTTTATATTATTTGAAGTATTAAAAGAATTATCTTTATCCCTTTCTACATTTTCTTTAAAAACTTTAACAGGATAAAAATAGACTGTATCGCCTCTCCTTAATGAGTTTGGGAAGGTTATAATCCAGTCAGCAGGGACATTAAAAATATACTGATATTCCTCTGCATCTTCCGCTTTTTCACTTAAAAAATATTCTAAATTCAGCTGGCTATATTTAGGAATATAGTGATATGTGATTTTTCCTAGGACTTTTTCTTTACTGACTATAGCTCCTTCTATAAAATTAAAAGGATCTACCCTTATAAAAGAAACCATATCTTCTGTAATAGTGGTACCAGTCTCAACACTTTGGTTTAAAACTAAGACCTCCTTATATAAAAAGAGGCTCCTGCCTTTAGTTTCCCACCAGAACATAGCGGTTACAGAAGATAGCATTAAAACTATGCCCAGGATTGCAAATATAAGGGGAGCCTTTTTTCTCCTTGTTTTAAAGTATTTCATAAATTTTTCCTCTCTATTGTAATTTCTCTAAGTAAATTAACTTTTAATTTGTCTTAAAAAAATTAGAAAAAATACTCTTTTTTTTAATATTTTTATTTTTAGAAATACCACAGTTAAATTCTCGAGGAATAAAAAGAGAACAGATATCCTCTAAAGGATTACTGATAAGGTCAGAAACTTCCCTGCAAGAAAGTGGTATCTTGTATTTATAATTAGCTTTATACAGGATATCCAGATCTATAGCTGGTATAAACGCAAGGGGTTTTACTCCTAAAAAACTTAGAAACTCCTTTTTATCTATTCCGCTATTCCACTTATTTATAATAAAGTTTACAGGACAGCCATCACTTTTTAATTTTAAAAGCTCCAGTAGCTTATCATAATTTATATTACAATTAGTCGGGAAAGGATCTATTACAACAAGTACCAAATCCACGGTAGACAGCAAGGGCCTGATTGCCTCATGGAAAATACTTTCTCCTACATCTATAAAAGTTATTGGTGCAATACTTGAAACATATATTAGCTTAAGCATTTGACTGTATTCCCATTTTCCAATTTTCTCTTTTCTATCATCTGAAACAATCCATACAATATTGTCAAAATAAATTCAGCTTTATTTTTTATTCTCCTGCCGCCAGCAATTTCATGTGGATATGAATAAAAACCATCATCGCTATGTTTTACACTTTTATCTATAATTTCTTCTATTCCTATCCAGTTAAATATTGTAGGATCTATAGGAGGCTCGATTACAGAAGATAAGATATCTAAATTGGAAAGATATTTTGCAAGATTTAAGGTAATTGTAGTGGCTCCTGCTGATTTTGAAAGACCTGATACTAAAATTAGCTTTTTTTCTAAACTTGTGTATATTTTTTTCTCAACTACTTTAGTTATTGGTTTTTCTATATACCTTACGCCGGTACCTTTAAAAGGTCTTTTTTGGCTCCTGCCTATATCATCTTCCGCAGGTTTTTGGACCTTATTTTTAATAGATGAAATTACATCACTGTAGTCGTCGTCAAAATAAATTATCTCTATTTTGTTTTTTTTAAAAAATTTTACTGCCTCGCCAAACCAGGAAAGTTTTTTGTCAACTACTGCATACTTCCATTTTTTATAAAGGGATTTATTTTTTACTTCATCAATATCGCAAGTAAATTCCTCAAAGCCGATATAAGGATGACTTTTAAAGTGATTGGTTATCCTTTCGTAGCTTTCTTTTATATTTAAGCAGCAGATTATATATTCCAAATTCCCTCAAACTTTATTAAATTTTAAAAATAAAAAATTTTCTTATGCACTTTTTATCTCCGGTAGATCACTAACACTGGAAAAATCACAGATTCTGACAGATCTTTCCCAGTAGCGGTATTGAACCTTATATAAAAGAGATGGGTAAAAAGAACGCTGGTTTAAAACCAGTCTTCCCTGGGGTAGCCTCCTGCATTCATCAGGAAGCATTAAGTTTCTTGCGTAATAGTTTTGCGACTGGCTTTGCCTGCTACTTTCAAAAAAGCTTTCCATATTCCTGCTAACGCTTTGTATTTTAATAGTGGTACTTCCTAAAAACCTACTACAGTACTGCGCGGTAAAATCATCATTTACACCTAAGTAGAGATGTGTATCGCACATTGAGAGTATATCTTCCCAGCAGTTACCGTAGCGGTTTTTCATCTGCGGCAGTGACTGCCATATAAGCATGGGGTAAATACGCCGAGACCGCATTGTGCCAAGCATTACCTGTATGTTAGGAATCCTTCCTATATTTGCCATTTCTTCAAGAATGAGAAATGTTGGGCTGTAAAGTACAGCCCCATAATCATTAGCTGTTTTATAAAGCTGGTTTAAAATCGTAGTTACTATAGA
>CAYMPQ010000055.1:10411-12102 GCA_964392345.1 uncultured Actinomycetota bacterium | reverse complement strand
AGCTTTAAGATAGAGCTAAAATATGATGTGATTTTTGGAATACTGGTGGAACCTGAAGATTTCTGGAATTCACCGCTTGCGAAAGACATGCCAATTCACTGGAGTATTGATAGAGAAGGTATGCTGGTAAAATGAAAGAAGAGGTCATAAAATACAGAAGAAAAAGGGCTAAAGAAACTCTGGAAGAAGCAGAGATTATGCTTGATAACAGAAAGCTATTTGCTGCTGTTAACAGAATGTATTATGCAATATTTTACGAGGTTCTTGCTCTCCTTTTAACAAAAGAGCTCTCTTCCTCAAAACATAGTGGTGTAAGGAGCCTGTTTAATAAAGAATTCATAAAATCTGGAGTTATATCTGAAAAATATGGTGATTTTTACAACAGGATGTTTGGGTTCAGGCAGCGTGGAGATTATGAAGATTTTGTTGAATTTGATTGCAAAGAGGTTAAAAGATGGCTTAGTGAGGCAAAAGATTTTATTAATTCAGTAGAACAGGTTATTGAAAAAATCATAAGGGATAAAAAATGAAACCAGGACCCTTGGAAATTGATTTTCCATCATATTAATAAAATACCAGAGTTTCTTTGGGATCAAAAAATTTAGTTATATTGATAATTGAACTTAAAAATCATCTTTTATTTTATCCGGCGGAGCCTTCCCAATGCCCGGCAGTGAACTAAAATATCATTGATGCCAACTATTTTTAAAAAGAAGCACTTAACTTTCGCTTCACAGGTTACTTCTATATATTTAGGATTGTCGGTACTTTCAATTACATTATAGTTTAGATAATTAATACTTGCATAATCTTTTTTTTCATAATTTTTATTAAAATACTCATAAATAATATCAGGATAATTGTCGGCTAATTTATTTATTCCAAAATTTTGTGCAGACTCGATATCAATGCACCTTGATGATTCTTCCGCCGCAATCATGCAAGCTTTGTTTAGCTCTTCTTTAAATACCATTGCTCTGCCAATATCAACTACCATGCCAATAACTAAAATAAATATTGGAAGCATCATTGCAGTAACAATCAGGACAGAGCCTTTGTTTGAATAAAAATTAAAATTGAATCGTCCCGTAACTATTTCCCCCCAACCATGTATTTGCATCCAAGCTGCTCCCTTCCAACCTAATGTTAATGGACCTATATCCATTGATTGGATTATCAAAATAGATATGGGCACTTTCTCCATTTTCACCATAAAGATAAATATGAAGCATGCTGCCTTCACTGCCGCTATGTTCAAATTTAGTTACAGTATTCAAATTCCCCTCAGAAGAAGGAGGTATGCTTCCTTTAAAAATTGTAACTTTCTCTGTCCCACTGCTTTTATATCTGCACACATCTTCATAAATGTATATATAGCTTATTTTTTTCTCCTCCCCGCCTGGAGGTATTTCACTATTATCCAGCTTCCAGCTTACCTTGAGATCCATACTGCATTCTTCACCATCAGGATTTTTATGCCACCTGGTAAAAATATATCCTGGATTTTTTTGGACGGTAACTTCACCTTTTAGAGGTTCTGCGTAATATCCATCCTCAACCCATACTGCTCTGTATTCAAAATGACTTGTATCTACCCAGATTCTGTCTACATGCTCATTCCAGTATCCCTGACTTACAGTATAGGAAGTATCTACCCAGACTTTCCTTGTTCTCCTCTCCCAGTGGGAAGT
>CAYMPQ010000055.1:0-10311 GCA_964392345.1 uncultured Actinomycetota bacterium | reverse complement strand
ATCAACCCATTCTCTACGTAAAGTATCCCTGTAATATCCGGTCTCAACCCATACCATTTGATTTTCCCAGCAGGAAGTATCTATCCAGATTTTATCCTCTTCAGGGATATCTGCTTTAAGCCAGCCCTCACTAAATAACTCACCTGGAAATAAAAAAACTGCCAAAACAAAGATTGCAAGAAATAATTTTAGCTTAAGTATTTTTTTCAAAATAAACCTCTTACTCAAATATTTTACTCATATTCTTATTCACATTTTTATTTAATAAAAAAATCCAAACTCTTACATATAATTTTTGTTGAATTATCTCTAAACTCAGCATTACAAGCTATTATATATTTTCCAATAAGTTTTTCTAAATCTTTATAACTATTTATTTCATCAGTATTAATAGCAATCATATCCCTGACACCAAACTCTTCAGAACCCTCCAGATCATAATCATCAAAAATAAACTTTATTTCATAATCTTCTACATCCCTGTAATCATAATAAGAAGCGTCCAGATCAGCGTTTCTACATTCCTTATCTACCCAAAAAACTACTTTTTCATCATCAACACTTTTTATTGTTCCTTTATAAAAATGACAGTAAATTACATCTGGCTCATCTGTATCCTCATAAAATATGATCTCCTCACCATCAACAGTACCTGCTTTTTTCTCCATTTTAAGCACCACTTCATTTCCGTCTTTGTCTAAAAATGTTTCGTAAACATACTGCGGGTTTTCATCTATGTCGCCCTGACCATCGCTGCTGGATTCATTTTTATAAATGCCCCTGCTGCACCAGTCTAAAAACTTTCCAGCATAACCAAAATAGGTCAGCATTATAATTACAATAGCCAGAGATGCAGTTAAAAATATCCAAATTTTCTTTTTACTTGTAGTATTAATTTTTACCTCCTCAAATATTAATATTACTTAATAATACTAAACTTTAGTAATTGCTATGAATTTTTTCTTCTGTAACCTTTTTTTCATTAAAAAATACTTTTTTTAACTATTCCTTTTCTTCTATTCTCATAATACTGGTTCCGCTAATGCCAGTATAGCCATCCTCACTTGCAGGCAGGGGTAAAATTTTTGAAAAAAATACAGGTACACTATAGATAACTTTTACTTTTACCGTATCACCTGGATTGCTGCCTGAGATATAAACATCTGCTTTAAGTCTCTCACTAAAATCCCAACCTGGGAGCGTGGATGAAGCATAATTTTGCACAGACTTTAATGCTTCCCCTACGGGGTCCTCGGCCAGTGTAGCAGATCTCGCAGCTTCATAAGAAGCAGAGTTAACTGCTACCTTGGCATTGAGAATAAACCCAAATTGTATAATTCCGGCTAGCATCAGCAGTAATACAGGCATTACTAATGCAAGCTCTATAAAAACTGCGCCATCTCTTAATTTAAAATTAATCTTGCTCATTGTATTAGCAATAATTTTTTAAATAACTACTTAAATTTGCCAGGCATACTAAAAAATCTTCTGACAGTTTCTCTGTCTCTTAGTTTTGCATAAACAGCTACAGATTATTTACAATAGTCTGGAAAACAGATTGGAGTTTACCACCTAATGTTGTAATCACAGCTATACAGACAATCACTACAAGTGCTATATATAGAGCTATCTCTATAAGGGTAGACCCTTTGTTCTTTGATACTATTTTCATAATCATTTCTTTCAGATAGTTCAAATTTGCCCCCTTTTTTTGGATTATTACCTTCCTATATTTTAAAATAACATTTTTAGCTGAGGAAAAACCGGCAGCAAAAATAGCAACAGCATTGGAATAAAAATAAAAATAAAAATTACAATTACTAAATTACTTTCCAACCTTTCAGCTTTCATTTTTAGCAGATCCCTCTGGTTGTTTCTTATCACCCTTGATAAATCTCCAAGAATATCTTTAATTGGATTTCCTACTATATCTGATTGTATTAAAATCTTGATAACTGTTTTAAAATCATTACAAAAAGAAAGCCTGGCAATATTGTAATAAGCCTCTTTTTTGCCATAACCACCGAATATCTTTGTCTGTGCTAATTTAAAAAGTTTGCTTACCTCGCCTTCATAATTGCTTGAAACATATTTTATTGCTTCATCCAAACTCAGCCCGGCTTTGATTAAAGACGAAAAAATATCAACAATGTCCGGGAGTTCATTTAATACTTTTTTGCTTCTATCTTTCATTTTCCCCTTTAAGATTTCTACAGGTAAAAAATAAAAAATTACAGAAGCTGCAAGTGCATAAAAAACAAAGTTTTTCCCCAGCAGAAATCCAACTAAAACAAAGGTGGTAAAAAAGCTAAAAGCTGCAGTAACTCTGATTAAAAATAAGCTCTCTAAAGAATTAAACCTAAATCCAAGAACTTTAACACTTCCTTCTTCATCAATTAAAAATTTTAGATCATCGATAAATCCAAACTTAACTCTCCGTTTAAATAAACTTTTGCTGTTCCCTTTCATTTTTTTAAGAGCAACTTGCAAATCTGAGGATTTAATAATGCTAATAAGCAAAAAAATAAAAACTGAAACTAAAAATGAAACAACTATGATAACTGTTCTCATTTTAAAACCCTGCCTCCACCTACAAAGTTTGTAATCTTGTTAATTATTAAAAACCCTGCCGTGTAACTGACAGCAGCATAAATTAAAAATACATACCCTGTGGCCGACATTAAGATTTCAAGAAAATATTTATTAACCAAAGTAACTATAGCTATAGAAATTAGAGGTATAACCATTATTATATAAGAGGTATATTTAGGGCCAGAGCTCAAAATCTTAATATAATTTTCTAAACCTTTTTTTTCTCTAATATATTCAACCTGATTTTTTAAAAACTCAATTAAATCCGCGCCTTTATCATTTGCAGCAATTAAGCCCAGAAGTACTATTTCTATAATCTGGCTGCTATTTCTTTTAATCATATTTTTTAAAGCGTCGTTAAGCAGCAATCCCTTTTTTGTGTCATCAACAACTATCTCAAACTCGCTTTTTAGCGGATAAGGAGCCTCTTCCAATGTCTTTTGAATACTGCTTAAAATATTTGGATTTCCATATAAGTTACCTATTAAATCAAGCAAGAATTGCTCCATCTGATCTTCTTTCTTAATATTTTCCATCTTTCTCCTCCAGCTGGTAAAAATAAATATTATAAAAAAAATAGTTATGGAGAATAAAATAGAAAAAAATAATCCAAACTTAAAAAATAAACCTATTAAAAATAAAAAAGAAGATAATACAAAAATTAAAACTATTGCCTCTTTTGCATCCAGTTTTATATTATTTTTTGCAAGCCATAGATCGATCCTGTTCATACCTTTTTGATTTTTACCCTTACTGGCGCTTTTACTATTTGTCGGACTTAGTCTTAATATCCTATTAATAATATTTTTTTTCTTTTCTACAAAATATATTGCGGCAGCGCCAAATATATACAAAAAACCCAGCCCTAAAAATGAAGAAATAATTACAGATATTCTAATTTGTAATCACCTCTCTTTTCCAATTTATTTCCAACCAGCAGTATCTCCTTTAACTTTCTGCTGGTTATATTTAGATTTTCATTCTCTTTATATTCTAAAAATAAAACTACATCGATAGCCCTCGAAATAATTTTTTTTGCGACCTCCACTGTGATGTTAGGTCTGTATTCCATAGCCAGAGTTTCCAGTCGCAGAAGAGCATCACAAGCCGAATCAGCATGGATTGTGCTAAAACTTCCTCTGTGTCCGGTATTTAAGGCCTGAAGCATTTGATAAGCTGCCATATAGTTTCTTACTTCTCCAACGATTATTCTGTCAGCTTTCATTCTTAGCGTTTCAAAAACCAGCTTATCCTGTTCAATTTCATTATCTATTTCTCTGGATTTTGGTCTTGTTGTCAGCATCCGTACATATGGATGCTCGCTAAGTTTTATCTCAGGTACATCCTGGATTATATTTATAAAATCACTTTTAGGTATCAGTTTTGCAAGCGTGTTTAGAAGAGTAGTTTTCCCGGAACCCATTGGACCAGCAATCAATATATTTTTTCTCTTAGTGACAAAACTCTTTAAAATATCAAATCTTTCGCAGTCAAACATGTCAAGCCTTAATAAATCCTCTAACTCAAAATCTATACAGTTAAAAACCCTTATTGAGATATAGATTTTATCTGAAACAGGTGGTATAACAATTGAGCATCTGCTGCCATCGTAAAGTTCTGTATTCAAAAATGGTACTCTTTGGTCTAATGCCATTCCCGAATTATTTTTAATGCGATCTATTACCAGATACACTTCTTTTAAACTACTAAATACTTCTCCTAAATATTCTTTAACACCATTTTTTATAACAACCATCTCCCTGTTCTGAACAAAAATATCTGTTACTGTCCTGTCATACAGATATTTTTCCAACACTCCAAGCCCAAATATTTCAGACAGCATTTTTTCTATCAAATTATCTTCAATTTTATAATTGTAAAATTGATACTTGTCTTCAATTTCACTGGATATAAGCATGTACAACTCATCCCCGAGATTCTCCTTATCACAAAATCCTGTTTTATCAAAAATTATACTGTCCTTTTTGATCCTATCTTTAACCCTGCTCATTATGTTCTCTTCCTGTTCCCTGCTTAATTTGCCTTGATTGATCAGCCTGTCTTCAAGTCCCATTTTTAGCTCCAATTATGTTTATATTTATCTAGCGCCTTGCTTGCATCCTTAAAAAATCTTGTGCCAAATATTTTTCTTTTATTAAATAAGAAAACACTTTTATCAAACTTCCTGTCCAAAGAAATAAAAGCTTCTATTGGAAAATCTATAATTTTTGAAATATCTCCACATCTTAAAAAACAAAACAATTTCTTTTTATTAATAATTATTTTCACATTGGATTTTGAAATAGAAAATTTATTCACAAGTACATCAACCAAATTTGAAATTCTTGAAATGCTTTCCAGGCAGTAATCACTTATCACAAAAATAGTGTTGGAAATCTTAAGCACATCAATCAACATACCATTTATGACAGTCTGGCTATCAGCAATAATAAATTTGTAATCCCTGCAAATATGCTCCAGCAATTTACAAATAGCACCCTTTTTTATGCCCTCGGCAATTAAAGGATCCGGTATCCCCCTTAAAACATCTAAGTTTTTATAAATATTTTTTACATAGCTTTTGTATTTTTTTGGAAATTTAAGAGCAAGTTCCAGCGTTTTATTTGTCCCTATGTCAAAAAGAGAGCCAAAGTCACCAGGGGAGCTATCAAGCTCTAAGAGCAATGTTTTCCCTCCAATTTTTTCAGCACAATACATGGAAAAAGCTACAGCTATCGATGTTTTCCCAACTCCTCCTTTATTAGAAATAACAGTTATGATTAATTTTTCATTTGGCTTGTTGCAGCCAGCATAAATAGTTTTAGATTTTTTATAGTCAACATTTGTTTTGCTATTATCTTTTACCTTTACTTTATTTCCTTCTGCCATTCCAGCCAACCTGCCTGAGTATTAAATTTAAAGATTATAAACTTTCAATTACTATCTTGTATTTGTTGTCCTGGGTCAATCGAGCTAAGATGGACGCTTTCCTTATATCACATTTAACATAAAGGCTAACTGAACTTCCGCTACTGCTTATAAGCATGTTTCCACTGCTGCTGACGTATTCTTCAATACTTATAACTTCTAAGTTCCTAACAATCAGTTGGCCATCTACGAGCAGTATATCCCTTGATAATTGAAAACTATTGGCATCTAAATAATCTCTGCCTGCCCCAGCGTTTATGTTTTTATCATCAGAAGCATTTGTAGAAAATTCAAAATAATTCTTATTTAAACTAGCATTATAATAGCCAATTCCTGATACATCCCGGTCCTTCTCAGTAGAAACAATGGATATATGTCTGCCAACTCTTAATTCTTCAAGCACTGGCTCAGGATATTGTACATTGATAGCTATCAATATCTCCCCTTCTGCTAAATTATCTAAAATATTTTTACTTGGTTCGTCACCAAACATTACACTGGAGATATAGTCATCTTTTTTCCTATCTATATTAATGATATTCCCAACTACTTCTTCTTTGCTCACCAAATACTCGCCCGGCAGAGAATTCTTGTAATATTCTTTAAAGCACAAATCGTCTTCTTCTATCTTCTCTCCACTGCTTATTTCTCGTGCCGCAATTAATATCTCCTGCCTGTCTAAATAATTGTTTAAAAATAAATAAAAAGCTGCTCCAATAATTAAAGCTCCCAGAATTGCCAGCGCTAAATATTTCCTATAGTAATTCATTTATAATCATCTTTCTTTAATCACAGGTTAATAAATCAAAAACAGTATCAGTTAAATTATCAAAGTTATTGAAACTGGAAAAATCAAAATCAGAGAAGTCTGACCTGCCCCTTAATAGTTCTATTTCATCAAGATAGACAAATTTTTCTAAGTTGAAAAACTTTCTCATCTGATCCCTGCCAATGCTTAATCCGTTAGAATTGTCGTACTTATTTACAACAAGTATTTTTTCTAAGTCACTATAAATAAATTTATTGTTTATATTTATGAGCCTTCCGATACTTCCTAAAGTATGGTCCGATACCATTATTAACAAATCTGCTAAGTCCACTACTCCCAGCCAAAAATCATTTACATAATTTGGTAAATCAAAAATAATCAAGTGGTATTTCTTCCTTGCAATATCAATCAAACTATATACATCCTGCAACTCTACTTTTTTTGCCTGTTCATAAGTTGGTGGAGATTGTAATATGTCCAAATTGTCCCTGACATTAAAAATTGAGTCATCCATAGAATCTCTATTGTAGCCATCCATAAAATTCATTATATTAGGTGTTTTTGGAATACCGAGATAGTAACCTGTGTCTCCACCACCTTCTGAAAAATTTAAATCAATAAGAAGCGTTTTCATTTTATTGAACATGCAGCTTAAAAAGATACTAAGAACTGTACTTCCGACTCCACCTTTAGCTTTTGCAAAAATTATCGTCTTTTGTTTTATTGTCTTTATGTTCCCGTTGCCAAAACAATTTACTGACTCTAGTTTTAATTTATCATTACTGCCATTAGTCTTGTTTTTAAAATATTTGCAGCCAGTTACATCTTCGCTTTCGCATACACCCGTCTTACATAAATATTCACTTGCAGAATATACTTTGCAGCTGTCACCGGTACCTTCGCTTTCTTTATTAATTAAATTTCCCGGCTGCTCAGTGCTCTCACTTCTGCTCAAATCAGCCTTTGCAGTAGTGCTGACGACTTTGCTTTTAGGTACTTTACCACTTTCTAAATTGCGCCCGAAAAGATTATTTATATACTTCTTAATATCAAACTTGCGTCTATTCTTTTTTCTTCCTGCCTTACTCTTTATCTCTCTGGCTAATATTTCTTCCAGCTCATTTTCGTTAAAAGGAAAACTCATATCTTCGCCAATGACATATACGCCTATCTTTTTTCTTCTTGCTTTTTCTTTTATTTTTTCCAGGTTAGAAATTTTCTTGCTAATTATAATTACATCTACTTTCTCATATTCCACTACAAAATTTACTGCAAAGTCGCTGCTTAAATTTATAAAATTGTAATCGTTTTTTATTTTGGATAATTTTTCGAAAGTCTCTATGTCTTGATCTGCCACAATTACATTGAAAGAATTTATTTCTTTATTTGCTTTGCAGTTCCCAATAAAATTTTTATGCATTAATACCTCTACGTATCTGCATGATGGTAAAGAAGCGTGAAAATAGAATAAAACATAATTTATTATATGTCAATACTTTGTATATAAATTTTATATATTTTTTTATAAATAATTTGCTAAAGGTTTATTATTACAAATTTATTATAAATTTATTAAGAATACTGTTTATAAAACTTTTTACGATTGGTTACATAAGAAGGGTTTGCGCTAATTTTGAGGTCCTGCAAAACTGTCCCGAAATCGCCTCTTTATACTCCGGAAATATTTAAATTTATTTCCATTTCCACTCAAACAACCATCAATTCGTGTCAGGAAAAATTTAGAAATTAGATTGACAGTTTATTAATTGTTTTTGTATATTTAGTTTAAGGAGTATGAATGAGAATTTGTGTCCTTTTAAAACAAGATTTAGTGTCCTTTAAAAATAAGATTTAATGTCCACTAAAACGATATTCAGTGTCCGATCTCACAATAATACGCAGGACGATGTTGATAACAAATAATTCATGTAAATAGCTTTTTCAAAAAGTAATGATAATAATTTCTCTTTTAAAATGCCTTGACTTGGAGTACAAAAATGTGGAGTTAAGAGGTAAAAAATATTTTGTAGTCTTATATTATCAAGGATTGGATAAAGTAGAATTATGTCCTCCAATAGCTCGTAAAAGAATTTCATCATCTTTGTATTGCCACGTTATCCTTATTGACATATTGATACTACTCTCAAATATATAACTTCTTCCTTTTATTTTTTTTGTTCTTAAGGAAGGGTGCGACTGATTTTCTGATAGCAATTTTAATTTAGCCCAAACTATCTTCTTTAGACCAGTAGATAATCCTTTATAGCCTTTTTTGAACCTGGTTGAAAATAAAAATTCCATATCCTAATCTTCCAGCTGTTTTATTAAGTCATCAACATCTTTTGCATGACCCAATCTACCTGCTTTTATATCTTCTTCTACTTCTCGTTCCTTATCTTGCCATTCCTTTGACCAAAACCATGCCTGGGATCTGTCAATGACCAGTACTGGTGTAATAACAATTCTATCACCCTCTATTTTAACTTCCAGACTGTCTCCAGTTTTTATATTTAATTTTTTAACTATTCCAACTGGCAATGTTATTTGTGATCTTTCCCTCAGTTTGATTACCACATACACCTCCTAATAAATTTGAAATTCTGAATTTCTTATATTCTTATTATATCAAATCATATTTAAAATGGAAGGATTTAATTTATTCTATTAATAAATCTATAAGATCTTGATATTCAACTTACAAACTTTAAAAGATAGGCTAATTTGTCTCCCTGGACTGGACAATATTGATAACAAATAATTATTTGTTAAACCTTAATAGTTGCAAGTACCTTTATTTCTCTTCGAAACCTGCGTTAAAATAAATCATAAGATTGAGAAAAGATTATAACTTATTTTCCGCAAGTAAAAAATACAGTTTTCCGGCATTTTACTTCCATCAACCAGTGTAATTATCTTTGGATACAATAAATAAATCAAGAATTTGTTCCTGCAGTGTAGAAATTGAATTATAGAAACATTTAATCTCTTTATCACCATCAAACAATATATGCCTTCTAAGGTTTGAAAACAAATCTATTATTCTGGTTGTTGTCGGGTACTTGCACCTTCGGTTTTCAGGATACAAAGGCAGTGACCCGATACCTTTTTTAGCCATAGCCAAGCGCAGCTCCCGCTCTATTAGTACATTTAGAGTCAGTACAATAAAATAAACAAACATAAGTGCCTCAATCCGGTGAGGAAGTTTCAGATATACAGGAGCAGCCTCAAATACACTTTTAAACTGCTGATGTCTTTTTTCAATATAGGGCTGGAATTTGTATTTTTCAAGAACCTCGCTCATAGAAAGAGATTTAGCCTCTATATTTGTAATAAGGGGAAACATTCCATCGGTAGCGGCATCATCCTGTATTTTTATACCGTTTGGCATAGCTTCAAATGTCCATTGTTTTTTTACAATCTTTACGTACTCAGTATTGTTTCCGGGCCGGCCCTTTTTCTTCTGCCTGTAGGTTTCAATCTCTTTTACCACCATCTTCCAATCAAAGAAGCGTCCCGATTGGTATTTTGTAAAAATATCTTCTACGGCCTCTTCTATCTGCTTTTTACTCTTCCATTTCCTCGTGCCTACTTTGCTCTTAACGGTGCCTAAGGCTTTTATGGTTTTTTCTATCTTGGACTGTCTTTTGCGGCCGTCGAGGTCCTGCTTCTGGCTATCTAAGATCCAGATAATACGGTATCCTTCTTCTGACGGTATGGGACATTCATATCCCCAGTACAAATGCTCATCTGTATCAGGACTTCTGCCACCTGGTTTTACCTCAAGTTCTTGCCACTCTACATTACTGGATCTTATCCAGGATTTAAACTGGCCGCATTCTTTCCGTGTATCGGGAAGAACTGATATGAACCTTCCGCCTTCTTTTGCGATATATGTCATCTGCTCCCGGGTGGCAAGCTTTACGTCCCCGACATAAATAAAGTCACTTGCCCCTGTTATCCTTCTTAGCGCCTCCCAGGTCTGAATATGGGTCCTGTCATCAGTAATGTTTCCATCATAGCTT
>CAYMPQ010000054.1:0-12254 GCA_964392345.1 uncultured Actinomycetota bacterium | reverse complement strand
TTATTTTTTGCTGTTGCCGATAGAGTAACTATTTCTTCAGCATCAATATCTTGCGCCATACTGCAAATCTTCTCCCCAAGCTTTTTGCCATCAGAAAATTTTCTTCCTTTAAAAACAAAGGCTGCCTCACCTGTAGCCAGAAGCTTTTCTTTACTGCACCTCATCTCAGTAAAGTTTGCATTCACTGATGCTTTTATTAGATCTCTTGGCTGTTCAAATATCCTGTTAAACCGCCCTAAATATTCTGAATCTACCAGAGTTATCTTCTTCTTTATTTCTCCAAGCTTTAAATCTCCTTCCTTTAGGAGAAGAGCCAGGTACTCTGATATATGAAGAACCCTTACCTTACCCTCAAAATTAAATCCCCAACCCTTATAATCATTTTTGAAAGCATCGTAAGCCAGTGGATCGGATACAATAATGTCCCTGCACCTTATTTTCATAATTCTATCATATACTTGTTTAGCTTTTCTTTTGGCATCTGCAGTATAGCCAAGCAGGGACATAATTTTCCCACTTGCTGGTTCATCTTTAAGAATGGTATAGTTTATTTTTAGTTTATTAAATATTTTTATAGCTGCCCTGGCTATCTCATGATTTTTATAATTAACCTCAGGGCCCATATAATATAAAATATCAGACTTTTTCTCTTCTATAGATGCAGAAAATGAACTTTGTTTATCCATACCATAGGGGTTATCTTTTTCAATTAAAGAATCTTTAATCTCTTTAGCTGCCTCCGGCTGCTTGCCCAAATGCACAATATCCTCTCTTGCCGATTTGACCAGCTCATGCATCCTGTAGCCACCTTCGCAGTTACTCCAGCAACATCCGCATAAGACACAGTTATAAATTGAGTTAACCAGGTCAGGGCTATACTCCTCTACCCCCTTATAAATATGGTAGATAATAAGACCTCTTCCCCTCGGAAAATCAGATTCTAAATTACTTAGAAGTCCAGATGTACAGACATGCCTGCACATTGGACAATATCTACATGCATTTAATATCTCTAGATTTTTTTCTATTTCCATAATAATCAAACTCCCAATCCCATCTTACCTGGATTCATTATGTTGTTAGGATCCAGATCTCTTTTTAAATTTTTTATCATCATAAACGAATCATTGTATTGCTCCTTCATCAGCCTTCCCAACTTCAATCCAACTCCATGATGTTCATTTAATACCCCTCCCTTGCTCATTGCTGCTCTCAGGACCGTATTCCAGATTTTATTATAAAGTTGAATAGCCTCGTGGGGATCAGAAGGCGGATTATCAACTATAAACCTTGAATAAAGCATGCAACCCCAATGGAACCAGTGAGAGAAATGTCCAATAAACCTGGCCTCAGGGAAATTTTTCTCAACCACACTTTTCATTTCCCAATATACATTTTCAATATTACTATATGTAGCTACAGTGTCACAGGTTCCAAAAGCCTGTGGTAAAGCAAAGCAGTAAGGAGGGAAAAAGAATTTATATCTATTCAGCCACCATTCCTCACCAGGTTTACGTCCGAGATCCTCTCCGTTCTCATTTCCTGCAATTTCTGACGCATATTTCATCTCAAGATCAACAATATTCTCATAACCATCAAAACCATAAACAAGGTAAGCTCCATCTCTATCTATCCCAAGGACCCGTTTTATTAAACTTTTAGTCTCTGCATTGTCATAAAGCCTTATAACACAGGGGTGGAGACCACTATGGACAATTTTCCTTCCAACCTCAATTCCTGAGTGGAGATCTTTAAAAAGAAAAGCTCTAAACTTCCTAACCTCGGGAATCTTATGAATTTTAAGCGTAACTTTGGTTATCACACCTAAAGTTCCTTCAGATCCTATAAAAAACCAATTTAAATCTGGGCCACTGGCAGTTTTGGGCACAGGAAGGGTGTTAATTACTCTCCCATCTGGTAAGACTACTTCCATTGAAACAACCATATCTTCCATCTTTCCATATTTTGTGGAAAGTACACCCGTTCCCCTGTGGGCAAGAAAACCTCCAACAGTTGAGCAATAAAATGATGCCGGAAGGTGCATTGTAGAAACATTATATTTTTCAAGCTCACGTTCGAGGTGCTCCATTATAATGCCAGTATCAACTTCTACAGTCATGGAATTTAAATCAATGTTATGAACTTTATTCATTTTCTTGGTATCCAGCACAATCCCCCTGCATATCGGAAGTGCACCTCCTTGTGATCCAGCACCCCCGCCCCATATAGTGACAGGAATTTTATACTCATTTGCCAGTACCATTATCTTTGATACTTCTTTCGCTGTCTCAGGCAGGACAATGAAGTCAGGGGCAGGACCCCTTTGACCCCTGTCGTGCCATAGTTCAGATACCCAGTAATAATCCACTGAATAAGCTATCTTATCTGATTCAGCAGTTGACACATCTTCATCCCCGACTATATCCTTTAGCTCAAATAAAATCATATCAAACATATATGAACTGCGATCAAGCTTCATCTGCCTCTCCTTTAATTATTCCTTTTAGTGTACAATTACTTAAATTTCCGAAAGATTATGATTAATATCTACCAGTAAATTCTGTACCTTTTTATATACGTTAAATAAATTATTGTATGCTTCTGTTTTTTCTTTATCGTGTCTAATTTTTTTTGAGAAGCCACTATTTTCTTTTTGTGCATCCTCAATACTCTTGTAAACTCCTATTCCAACACCAGCTAGAAGAGCTGCGCCTATCGAGGGGTCTGTCGCTACTGGCACTACAGCATCGCTTCCCAAAACATCAGCAACAATCTCCGTCCACAATTTACTGTTGATACCTCCTCCTATAAATTTTAATGGCATATTTATTTTTACCCCTTTGCCTTTAATAAAATTTATACAATCTAAAAGAGAAAAGGCTGTTCCTTCAAGTATAGCCCTTATAAGGTGACCCCTTTTATGGTGGAGGGAAAGTCCAATAAAATCGCCTCTCAGGTGTGGGTCATTATAGGGTGAACCCTCCCCTTGAAGATAAGGATGGTAAAGTAAACCTCCAGCCCCTGGAGGAATACCTTCAGCCTCATCATCCATAATGGAATATGCATCCTTTAAATTGGCAATATCTTTACAAAACTCATCCCTGAACCAGCGCAGCGAAGTGGCAAAGGATCTTGTTCCTGTTCCTGGATACCATAACCCTTCCTTTATGTATGAATAATTAACTAATCCCTTACCATAATAAGGTTTATCAGTAATAACACATATTCTCCCAAAAGTAGCAAGCTTAACCGTACAATCTCCTGGCTTAACAGAGCCTGAAGCATACACCTCAAGTAGTGTATCGGTGGTACCGGCTATAACTGGTGTTTCTGGCTTTAGTCCTGACCATTCTGAGCCCTCGCCAGTAACTTTTCCAACAACATCACTCGAGCTTGCAACCTCTGGAAGGACATCTTTGTTAAGTTCAATAAGCTTTAAAAGGTCTGGCTGCCAGCTTTTTTCCAATGGATTAAACAGTAATGTCCCCTGAGCATCAACTTCATCCGTAACTTCTGAACCCGTAAGTCTAAACCTGACATAATCCTTTGGAAACAAGATTTTTGATATTCTACTCCATCTGTCAAAATCATTCTCACGAATCCACAGAAGCATGGATATGGTCCACATAACATCAACAGGATTTAAACCAATTTTTAAAATAATGTTGCCAGCCTTTTTTCTAAGCCATTCAGCTTGCTTGAAACTCCTTGCATCTGTCAGGTGTATTACAGGCCCTAAAACATTTCTATTTTTATCAAGCAGCACCGGTGAGTGAGTAACACCGCCAATTCCTACCGCTCTTATCTGTTCTGGTAGACAATCCGATCTATCCAATAACAGCTTTATTAACTGGCCAGCACTTTTAATCCAATCCTCGCAGTCCTGCTCGGCCCACCCTGCTTTGGGATAATAGGTAGGATACTCCTGGGACAAAGTAATAATTTTTTTACTGCATAGGTTCAGTAGAGTTGCTTTGCACCCTCCTGAACCTATATCAATACCAAGCAAAAACTCTCTCATCATTAATACACATCACCATATTATCAATTAACATTTAATAAATAGCCATCCTAAACTGCTGTTAAATTAAGACAGTGAGTCTAAAAACATTTTAGCGCACACTAAATTAAGCTATTGACCATAGCAATAGCAACGACACATAAATTACCAAAATAACAAAATCCAGGATTTATCATCCAACATCTAACTGCTCTGTACCAATCAATACATATCTTCTTTTAAATCTGGTTTTACTCTTGGAAATTCATCAGGCTTGTAATTCTTCTTTAGATATTCAATTAAACCCGCAACAACATCAACTGCAGTGGATACTATTGCTTCACCCTTCTCAGCAGTAGCTTTTCTTGGATCTCCAGGAGCACCAGTTTTCATAGCAGAACATTCCTGGGGAATAGAAGTTATAGATTCTATCGGAAATGCATTTATTAGCTCTGAGTGTACCGAAGGTCTGACAAATTTTTTATCAATATATGGTTTTAATGTATAGTCAGGCTCAGCTTTTGACATATCTACCAGCTCAGGATAAAGTGCAAGACTTACTGATGTTTCCACTTCATCAGCATGCTTAAATGGAGTCTCACAAACCTCTTTAATCTTTTCACATGCTAGTTCCCACCAGGTAGCAACTGCCATGAAACAATCTACATCTAAAGCTGTCTCCTGCATTGCAGTGTTAATTGTCCACCACTGTCCATGCGCCTGCATAATTATTATTTTTTTAAATCCTGAATTTACCAGTCCCTTTACAACATCTCTCACAAATTCAATCTGAGTAGTAGCTCTTATCGGAATTGTGCCAGCAAATCCATAATGAAAATAAGGATGACTTCCATATGGCATTGGTGGAGCCACTATAGCTCCTGTTCGTGCTGAAACTCTTTTAGAAATTTCATATGCATTATAGAAGTCAACACCCGTCGGACAATGAAACCCATGCTGCTCGGTTGCACCAATAGGAAGTATTGCTATACCAACTTCCCTGCTTACTTTCTTAATTTCTGGCCAGGTTATTTCCTGCCAAATTATTGGTTTACTCATAAATTATCACCCCTATTTCTACATTTTGCTAAAATCAACCACAAGGTCTCTTACAACCTGTCCACCTCCAGGAGGTTCAAGCCTAATTTCTGAGTTAGGCTCTACCTGTGTGGCACAGCTTTTAACAACCTTCCCGTTTAGTTTTACTATACAGGTTGTACACATACCTTTGTAACATTTATAAGTTCTAAACGCCAACGTACTATCATAGCTTCTATGTATCATAGTTAGAAGTTCGTAAACAGTTACAGGCCCCGCAACATCAACTTCGTAATCCTGGAAATATGGTTCTTTATCTTTGTCAGGGTCATAACGGCATATGCTGGCCTTTATTACACTTTTTTCCATAATTGCACCCTCCTTATAATTTTAATTTATTTATTAATTTCTCCAAAACTATTTAACATCCTCGGGTTTAATTCTTGTATAAATTACATCCCGTTTTGAATACACAGGCTTGTTGCCCTTCAAAGTTGCTATCGTGTGACAGCGCCAGCTTTTATTGTCAGTCTCAGGAAAATCAGTCCTATTGTGATGTCCCCTTGATTCCTTTCTAAATAAAGCCGACTCAAAGGTAAGCTCTGCAGTATCCATCATGAGATCTGCCTCAATCGCTTCCATAAGATCTAAATTATATTTTTTGATATTGGGTACAGAAATCTTTGGTACTTCACCCTTTAAAGACTCTACTACTGATAATCCTTTCTTCATCCCTTTTCCATCTCTAAAAGGTGCTATGTATTTATCCATAGTAGATAAAATCTCTTCTTTAATAGAAATAGGTCTTATACTTTTGGTTTTTTTAGAAAGGAAATTTTTTAAAACACCCAATTTGCTTTCAAGGTCTTTTTCATCAATAGCTGCAGCACCCCTTTCTTTAGCATCTTTAGCTGCACAACTGCCAGCCTGAGCGCCCATAGTCTGTGTATCGCAGAGAGCAGTACCGGCAATCCTGTTTGCACCCTGAAAATTACCAGCACATTCGCCACAGGCATAAAGGCCATCTACAGTAGACTGCCCTCTTTCATTTATGTATATACCACCACACTGATAATGGGATGCAGGAGCAACTTCTAATGGTTCTTTTGCCAAATCAATACCAGCTGCATCAATTAAAAATTGGTAGTGCTTTGGAGTCATGGTTTTGAATACCTCTCTTACTTTTTCTTCTCCTTTTGGGGATTTTGTGGTATCAAAATATACCCCGCCATGTTCTGTTCCTCTACCTTCTCTGATCGTATTAAAAATAATCTTAATAGCTTCATCCCTTATAGGAAGAGGCTTATCTATAATAGGTTTCCCATACTTATCTGTGATCTCACCGTCTGCAAATTCTTCTATCATAAGCTCGTATAAAACAACTGTCCCCCTAACACTTGGTGGCCAGATTACATCTGTCCCATAATACTGATTAAATTCTAAATCAACAATATCTGCTCCAGCTCTGTAAGCCATTGCAACACCATCTCCTGTTAAAGTCGGCGGATTATCACTGAAGCCCCACATAGATGTATAACCACCAGTTGCAACTACTGTAGATTTTGCATTTACTGCAACAATCTCCCCGCTTAACATATCCATACCAACTACGCCAACGACACTGTCTTTATTCTTTAGAAGGCCAAATACAAAGAAATCCTTAAGCACCTTTATATTATCGCGTCTTGACACCTCCTTTGCCAAAACAGTTGACATGTGCTGGCCATTTTCTATCATGAAGCATGACCTTGGGTATGTTTGACCAGGCATGGGGGTTTGATAAAATCTTCCATCATCGTATTTTTTAAAATGAACCCCATAACGCTCCATATCAAGAATCCTGTCACAAGCATCAAATGCTACAATCTCTGTAATGTTCTGATCTCCGATAAAACGACCCCCGCGAACCATGTCTTCAAAAAACTGATCGGGCGTATCTCGGTTATCCCTTCCCCGGGGCCCAAATGGTGCCTGTATGCTCCATAGGGCACAAGGGGTAGCACCGGAACGACCGGGCCGGCCCTTGTCCAGCATCATACAATCTAGCCCATTTTCGGATACTTCAATTGCTGCCCTGCAGGCGGCTCCTCCACCACCTATAACTACAACATCCGTTGTAAATCTTTGAACATCCATAATTTCCCCTCCTATCCATTATGTTAATAGTGTAAACAAATATAATTAACTTATGGTGATAATTCACCTTTATCAATATCTGAATTTATATCAACCTAAATGAAAATTTTTTATTTTCAGTCATATCTTTTAGTTTCAAAACGTATATCAAAAAATTATTTCAAGATTACTTATTTCAGCCAAATCTGAAATAATATTTTTATCAATTCTTCCATCAGTGATAATTCTTCTACACCTACCCACCAGGCTTATGTTCAGCATGCCTGCTTTAAAGAACTTGCTGCTATCTACAAGCAAATTTACCTCACTGGATTTTTTAAAAACAACACCAAGTATATTTGCTAACTCTCTATTAGCAGTGGTGATTTCCATGGAGGCAGAAATTCCTGCTGCTGAAACAAAGGCGGAATCTATGTTAACCTTTTCCAGAAAATCTATAACCCATCCTCCACCAAGCATATTAAAGTTACTCCTTAATTCCCCGCCTGTGGAAATAATTTTTAAATCAGGATATTTTAAAGATTCGCACAGGATAGCAGGAGATGTGGTGATAATATTAAGATCGACAAATTTCTTTTTGAACAATTCAGTTGCAAAAATGTAAATAGTAGTTGAGGAGTCTAAGAAAATAGTACTATGATCATTAACATAAGATAGTGCCTTTTTTGCAATTTCCAGTTTCTTCTCATAATTTTGTCTCATTCTTACCTGGAACCTGGACTCAAAATATCCATCAGTTTCGCTTCTTAACTTTACCCCGCCATGGACCTTATCCACCAAACCCTTTTGACCAAGGATATTTATATCTCTTTGAATGGTTATCCTGGATACATTTAGCTCCTCAGCCAGACCATCTATAGAATAAATATCTTTTTCTTTGAGCCTATTTATGATTGTTTCTCTTCTCTGCTCGGGGATCATCAGTTTCATATTTAATTTGATATGTTTTTGATGTTATTATGATTTATTTTGAATTATATTTTATATCTTCCATACTGTCAAGAACATATCCATAAATATCATTTAAATTTTGACTTAAATGTTGAAAAATCTTTTTTGCGGACAAGCCAGTGACCCCAAACCTGTTTCTTTAAGTAAAAGTGCCGGGGTTGAAAGCAGTGTCTATCTTGGCAGGATAGAAAATAAATACCCGGATATTAATGAGAGCAAACAAATAACTCCCAGGTAAACTAATAAGATTTTATTTCCAAATTCTTTTCGAATAACCAAAATAGCTCCATAACTGGTAATTGGGCCAACTAAAAGCAAGACCAGGCCGGCTCCAACGTTTAACCCCTGGTAAATAAAAGCATGAACCAGGGGAACACTTGCAGTAGAACAAATGTACATTAAAAGACCAAAGATTAAAGCAAATAAATATCCGAAACCGCCTGCAAGATAATTTTTTACAAGATCCCCTACCGGAGCAATGGACGCAACCAGTGCCGCCAGGACTATACCAATAGCCAGTTCCACTCCGATTTCCTTTGGAATGTCAATAAAACCAAAAGACAAAACAGAAACTATACGACTCTTTATTCCCCTCTTGTGATGAAGGTGTCCAGTGTGTTTGCCTTCTTCACACATTGGGCAGATATCCGGTTGCGGCTTCACAGGCTTAAAAGAAAGAAAATTTCCAATCAGCCCAATAATAACACCCATCAGTACTACTACCAGACAAAGATACAAAGTAAACCTAACCCCTAAAAGACGCCAGGCAACCAAAATTGCAGTAATAGATGTAGCAGGAGTGGCAACAAGAAAGGCAAGAATAGGGCCCAAGGAAACTCCTTTTTTCCTCAAACCAATCGCAACTGGTATGGAACCAAAACAGCAAAGAGGAAGAATAATACCAGCAATAGTAGCGTAAAAAATGGGTAAAATACCTTTTCGGCCGAGATAACGGTTTATCCATGGTTGAGGTATAAATTCATGAATCAACCCACTTAATAAAAACCCTATTGCCAGACTGGGTGCAATCTCAACAACATAGCGCAGAAGCGTATAGAAAAAATTTAGGATCATTTCCTACTCCTGTGATTCTTGGAATAATCATCAATGGCCGACTTCAGAGCTTCCTCAGCTAATATTGAGCAGTGCATTTTTATCGATGGCAATCCGCCAAGGGCCCTGGCAACTGCTTTGTTTGAGATTGCCAATGCCTCATTTATGCTTTTGCCTTTCACAAGTTCTGTTACCATAGAACTTGTGGCAATTGCTGCCCCGCAGCCGAAGGTTTTGAATTTAGCATCAACGATTATATTATCCTTGACTTTAATATAAAGTTCCATTATATCACCACACACAGGATTGCCGACGTGGCCAATACCATCGGGGTTTTCCATCTCCCCTACATTCCGTGGGTTCTTAAAGTGCTCCATAACTTTTTTACTGTATAATGAGGATGGGTCACGCATCTTTTCTTCCCTTTTTATATAAGGGTGACATAAAACGAAGTTTAGCTATAATTCTTGGTAAAACTTCTAAGACAAAATCAATATCTTCCTCTTTGGTGTATCTTCCCAGAGTAAACCGTAAAGAACCATGGGCTAATTCATGCGATAGTCCTAAAGCCAACAAAACATGTGAAGCTTCTAGACTTGATGAGTTACAGGCAGAACCAGTAGAGGCAGCAATGCCTTCCATATCTAAATTGAGAAGTATTGATTCTCCCTCTACAAATTCAACGCTCACATTGACATTATTCGGCAATCTTCGGACTGGATGACCATTCAAATGGACGTTGTCTATCTTTTCAAAAATACCCTTTATCAGTTTGTCTCGTAAAATGGTCAATTCCTTCGCCTCTTTATGCATCTTTTTTTCAGCAATCTCTACTGCTTTGCCAAACCCTACAATTCCAGGGACATTCTCGGTAGATGCCCTGCGTCTGCGCTCCTGCTCACCTCCGTGCATAAATGAAACCGTTCTCGTGCCCTTTCTCACATAGAAAGCTCCCACTCCCTTAGGTCCGTATAACTTATGGCCAGATATACTGAGAAGGTCTACATTGAGATTGTCTACGTTGATGGGAAGATGCCCAACATTCTGCACCGCATCAGTATGAAAATATATTTCTTGCTCGTGGGCAATTCTACCTATCTCAGCTATGGGCTCAATTGTTCCAATCTCATTATTGGCATGCATTACAGAAATAAGAATAGTCTTATCAGTAATTG
The DNA here is from genome assembly GCA_964392345.1 of uncultured Actinomycetota bacterium. Classification (GTDB taxonomy): domain Bacteria; phylum Actinomycetota; class Humimicrobiia; order Humimicrobiales; family Humimicrobiaceae; genus JAUVXY01. Next base: position 1,901 of record CAYMPQ010000054.1, on the reverse strand, counting down.
CTCTTTTAACATCCTCTGGATTTACCAGGCCATCTTTATCAACAGAAAGATAGCTTACCTTAAAACCATTTTTCTTTAAAAACTTACATGGCTCAATTATCGCATGGTGTTCAATAGAGGTAGTGATAATATGATTCCCTTTGTTCTGGTTAGCATACGCTATACCTTTTAGGACAGAGTTATCACTTTCCGTGCCTCCACTGGTAAAGATAATCTCTTCTGGCTTTGCGCCGATAAGATTAGCTATTTTCTCCCGGGCTTCCTCTACCGCAGCTTTGCTTTCCTGACCAAAGGAATGAATGCTTGAAGGATTACCAAAGCGCTCGGTAAAATATGGCAACATCGCTTTCACTACTTCCGGGTCTGTTGGTGTGGTAGCCGCATAATCAAGGTATATTTTTCGATTTCGCTCAGGACCAGTTCTTTTCGTCATTTTCCCTTTCCCTCCAAATTTTTAAATCTTTTTTTCAAAACATATTACTATTATAATTTTAGAACCTCATTCATACTACCTGTTCTATATCCTTGTAAATCAATTGTTATATATGCATAACCTATTTTCTTAAATTTGCTGACAATCTTATCTCTTACTTCTTCATCCAATAATTTAGGTATCTCATCTTTTAAAACTTCTATTCGGGCAATCTGACTGTGGTGCCTTATCCTTACTTGAGTTATACCAAAGCTTCTTAAGAACGCCTCTGCTTTATCAACCTTAATAAGATTTTCCTTAGTTATCCTCATCCCATAAGGAAAGCGTGTAGCAAGACAGGCAAAGGATGGCTTATCCCAAGCCTTCCTTTTTAGCAATACAAGAAAGCTGTGAAAATAACTCTCTCTTACACCAGTAACATCTATCCTCTTGATTATTGATAAATTTAGGATCTTCTAATTCTTCTGTCTTAATAATTATATGTTTTACCCTAAAGTTCTTTGCCATTTTCTTAGCAAAATTTGTCTCCCTCGAAGGGAATATTAGAGATTCTGCTGTAGCAGCCACTACCTTTTTATCTCCCAACGTGTCAGAAGCAAGTTTAAGCAAAAAAGTACTATCTACACCACCTGAATAAGCTACCAAAACACTTTCCATTGAAGATAAAATTCTATTTAAATTTTGTAGCTTTAAATTCCTCATCTTAACATCTTGTTAATCAAATAAATGTGCTGAGAAGTTTACTTACTGCCAACTTTTTCTTTTTCTCTATATTCTTCTTTATACTCTTCTTTATCTGCAGAAGTAACTTTAGAAAATTCAATAAGCTTATCATGGGGACAGGCCTCAATACAGGCACCGCATAAATTACACTTATCATTATCAAACTCAGGAATAGCCTTCTCCTTATTCCAAATAATAGCATCTTGCTCGCAAGATTTATAACATTTCCTGCAGTGCAGACAGCCCCTGAAGCATTTTTCTCTTCCAGGTACATCCTTGATAGAATCATAACTGCATAGAAAAACAATTTTTATGTCCGCAGGTACCAGCTTAATAAGATTGTTGGGGCACTCTTTTACACACAGGCCACATCCTGTACACTTTTTTGGATCTACAACTGCTACATTCCTACCTCTTGCAGGATATATATCAATTGCATTCTGAGGACAAACTCTTGCACAATCACCAAACCCAAGACAACCAAAAGGACATTTTTTAAATCCACTTGTAAGTTTATTTGCAGCCCTGCAGGTACTAACACCAGAATAATCACCTATTGTCTCAGGGTCTCCAGTACAACAAACCACTGCTTTTTTGTTCATTGCTGAAGCATCTATTTTAATATCAAGTACTTTTTCAAGACTCTCAAGCATCTTTTCATCCTGCATGACAGTTGTACAAGGATTGGTGGTAATTAAATTTTTATCTTTAGCTAATGCTTGCGCATATGCAAAACATCCAGGGA
>CAYMPQ010000053.1:0-12401 GCA_964392345.1 uncultured Actinomycetota bacterium | reverse complement strand
ACTCCTGTTGGTAGGTTGAAAACCTACTGTCCTAACCACTAGACGAACAGGCCTCTCGTAATGGTGAGCCGTGAAGGATTCGTTCTTTCGTCTCACTTCGTTCGCTGCAGAGACGCAGACTCCTTTCAGCTTCGCTTCCAGTCCGTCTTTTCGAATCCTGCAAACATGCACCAATGGCATGTTTGCCCAAATTGTCTCCACTGTACCCACCTTTTACTTATATAAATCTGGTGAGCCGTGAAGGATTCGAACCTTCGACACCCGGATTAAAAGTCCGGTGCTCTACCAACTGAGCTAACGGCCCTCAAAGTGCAATACTGCTTATAATCCAAATAATTTAGTGATTCTCCATAAACAGTAAAACAGCAAATGTAAAGTCTACTATAGCAAAATATCTATGTCAATAAGTCCACAGGTAAATTCTATTTTATTTATCAGGCTCTATTTTGCTTTTAATTTTTGAGGATACCTCTTCAACTCTTTCCTTACTTTTCTCAAATAATTCTTCGCCCATTACTTTTGCTTCCACTAAGGCAAACTTTCCCCTATCCTCCAGTTCTCTCAACTTAACAGCCAAATCTCTTATTGTCTTTTTCCCTGACTGAGGGGCAAAAAGCAACCCAAGAATAAACCCTGCAAACATGGAAAAAACAATTATAGACACTGCTTCTATAGAACTTCTCTCACCTGACCTGCTGCTATTATTTTCTTTAGATTTAGTCATTCGTTCCAACTCCATTAACAATAAATTTTATATATATTTATTATAAACTATTTAAGATTTATATTGCACCAGATAAGTTGTCTTACCGATACAATGCTGCAGCCAAAATAGCTCTATTGGTAGAGTTCTGACCTGAGCTTGATAAACCTCATAACATCGCTTTTGGTAATTATTCCTATTAATTTATTCCCTGATGTCACAACTAAATGGCTTAGGTCATCTTTACTCATCCTTTTTATGGCATCAGACACTTCCATGTTCATATTAACCTTTTCATTTTCTGATACTGCCTTTACTATATCCCCGACTTTTGTGCTTTTCCAACCTTCCCTGGGAACACTTTTTATGTCATGTAAAGAAATAACACCTATGAGCCTTTCGCTTTCAAAATCCTCAACTACAGGAAACCTCCCATATTTATATTTCATAAAATAATCATTTACCAAGTCTTCTATTGTTGTATCCCCTGGGACACTGGTAACATTTTTATTTACTATATCTTTTATTTTTATCCCCTTTATAGAAGTTTCAAAAATAAGCTGCCTGTAACTCATCTGCGACGATGTTTGCAAGAACCATCCAATGAAAACCAGCCATACGCCATTTAATAAATTGCCCGCAAAGAAAAAGAAAATTCCTACACCAACAATCATAAACCCTATGACCCTTCCCGCAGTTGAAGCTACAAAAGTTGCTCGCTTAAGGCTTCCAGAAATTTTCCATACTATTGACCTTAAAACCCTTCCTCCATCAAGAGGGTATCCCGGGAGAAGATTAAATACACCAAGCATGATATTAATTAAAGCAAGATATTTAACAGGCTCTCCTATAAATCCGATATTTTTGGCAAAAGCCCATATGATGCCAAATACTGCAGCCAAAAAAAAGCTTGCTGCAGGACCCGCAATTGCTATAACAAATTCACTCTGCGGAGTATCTGGCTCCTTTTCAATTTGTGCCATTCCACCAAAAATAAATAACGATATTCTTTTTACGGGAACTCCATTCTTTATAGCAACTATGGAATGACTCATTTCATGAAACAGGACAGAAAAGAAAAATAATAGCGTAGTTATAATTGTTATTATTATCATATACCCCAGTCCCAGAGCAGGCAGTACTCTTGGAAAATAGTCAAACCCGAAATAGTAGGCAATTAGTGCAAATATAATAAACCAGCTATAGTCAAGCCTTATTTCTATTCCATATATCTTAAATAATTTCACTGAAGACCTAAACATTTATCTTTGTCCCTAATCGTACTTTAATGATACTGCTTTAACAGCAGCAGGTAGGTATAATTTTTAAACCTTGCTACTCCAGCTAATCACCTCCAGCTTTCAGTTATGTTCACATTATACACTATCAATTATTAAAAAATAAACACATCAAATTGGTATGAATATATAGAAATATGATAAAATATAAGTCATTGTTAAAATAAGTTTTTTAAAGAAATGGAATATTTTGAATTTGATACATCCAAATTTATTTATGACATCTTAATCCCCTGTTTGCTTGCATGCGTTTTTGGCGGCATAATAGGTCTTCAAAGAGAGCGCCATGACAGGCCAGCAGGACTTAGAACTCACACCCTTGTATGTCTTGGTGCAACATCTTTTACAATTGTGTCCTGTCTCGGATTTTCTTCCCAGACTGGTTTTGATCCATCACGCATAGCTGCTGGCGTAGTAACAGGGATAGGATTTATTGGCGCTGGTGCTATTTTCAGGCAGGGCAGTTTGGTTAAGGGGGTAACCACTGCTGCCAGCATATGGGTTGCAGCATCAATTGGCTTAGCGCTTGGAACAAAAATGTATTACCTGGCAGCAGCTACAACAATATTGGGATTTTTGGCTCTAAGTACAGTAAAATACATTGAGGAAAAATTTGTCAGGATACCTAATTATACGATAAATATCACCACTTCCGAAAATTTTACCAGCTATAAGGAAATAAAGAATTTTCTTGAAAAAGTTTCTACAAATGTCAGATATAAAAAATATAACTTTGATGATGAAAAAAATAAAATGATGCTTACCGTAAATGTCCAAAGCAGAGACCCTGAATTTTCCATTAAGATATTGCAGCAATTGAGCAAATTAAAGGAAATTGAAAAGGTGACAATCAGTTAGCTTCTTCTTTATTTTTCTGTAATTAAATTTTCATTTGCAGATTATGGGATCTAAAAAATTAAAATTTTTTTTAAAAAATATAGTAAGATACATAAGAAGATTGGTTAAAAAAGTCATATCAGATGGCTGTCTCTTTTTGTCATCTTCAATTTCCTATTACTTTGTCTTCTCTATTTTCCCTATGATGCTTATATTGATTTCTTTATCCGGTACATTAATTAATATTCTGGGAATCCAGATAGCAATACTTGATTTTGTTAAAGAAAGAATCCCGATCATATATAACTTTACAGAATCAAACATCGAAATGGCAATAACAAACAGGGCTGGCATAGGAATTGCCGGACTATTTTTTCTGGCATTGGCAGCTACCTATGTCTTTGATTCCATTCAGTATTCGCTAAATAAAATTTACAGAACCAAATCCCAGAGAAAATTTTGGAAGCAAAAAATTGTTGGTTTTTTAATAATAACCATGATATTTATATTGGTTTTATTATCATTCGTCTTTTCCACAGCATTATTTTATCTGACAAATAAAATTATAATTCTTTTAAATTTAGACAGAACTGTATCAACATATCTATTTAAAGCACTGCCCATACTTTTAGGGCTTGCACTTAATTTTACAATTTTCAGTCTTATCTACTTTTTTGGAACTAATAGAAAAACCCACTTTAAATATAATATTTATAAGGGAGCATTATTTGCAGCATTTTCGTGGGAGATATCAAAACATTTTTTTATCATCTTTACAAATAAATTTGCCAATTTTGAATTAACATACGGCTCAGTAGGTTCAATAATTGGTTTTCTTTTCTGGATATACATATCAAGTTTTATTCTTTTGCTTGGAGCAGAGATAAATTCTCTGGATTTAGTTAAAACATGAAATTTATAGCAGATATAATGCTTGGGAAATTAGCCAGGTACCTGCGCATGGCAGGGTATGACGTAGCATACATAAATGATATAGACGACAGTAAATTTATAAAAATAGCCAGAAATGAAAATCGCACTGCATTAACTAGGGATTCACTTATGCTCGCAAGGAGGGAATTTAAAAATGGCACACTAAAATTTTTATATATAAAAGATGACAAACCACTTAATCAGCTAAAGCAGGTAGGTTTGGATCTCGCTGTTGCATTAAAGCCCAACCTTGTTAGATGTCTTAAATGCAATAGTCTTCTTTTAAAGGTAAAAAAAGAATTTGTCAGGGATAAGGTCCCCCAATTTGTGTATAAAACAAGCCAGACTTTTTTATTTTGTAAAAATTGTGACAAGTATTACTGGAGAGGAACTCACTACAATAAGATTGAAAATATCTTCCAAAAAGTAAACAAAGAATGAAAAAATTTACTATGCTTAGAAAATCTTATAAAATAGTTAGGATTTCAATAAGTAAAATAGCAAATATATTCTGCGATATTCCAAGAATTTTATTCGTAAATTATTATAGGCTGCTTATAAGAATTAGAGTTATTAATATAAAAAGAATTCCTAATGATAAGTCAGCAATTTTTGCCATAAACCATGTTACAGGAGCAGATCCTATAATAATACTGGCTGTACTTAAGAAGAAAATTTATTTCATGGCAGACAGCGAAAATTTTAGAAACAGATTTACTAACTTTTTTATGAGAAGATTTACCAACAGTGTCCCGATCTTCAAAAAACAGTTTATGAAAAATATTAAAAGCTTTAAAGAACTTTTCTCAATATCTGCTAAAAAAAATGTCTTTTTTGCAGTATTTCCTGAAGGTAGATTGAATAAAAAAGGTAAATTTGAAAAGTTTCACAAGGGAGCAGCGTATCTGAGTTATAAAACCAAACTTCCTATAATTCCCATCTACATACATGATATCCTCAAGGGACCTGATGAAAAAAGATGGATTGGCAGAAACAACGTAGCAGAAGGAATTGTTGCACTTATGCTTAATACATTTAGAAAGATCTATATTTTTGTTGGTAAGCCAATCGATCCTCTAACAAAAAGTATAAGTGAAGAATTTAAAAACTTAACAGATAAAAAAGTATATAAACAAATTACAGAGGATATACACAAAGCCTTGGAAGATGAGTTTTTAGAATTAAAAGAAGAAGCAGATGATTTGTCTTCTCTTTACATCACAACCAAACCTTCTACGTGAGATTTTCTCAGGACACAGGCTATAAAAACTTTAGAACTTTATTTAGAAATTGACTTCTTCTCCAGCTTTATTCTTTCCAACTTTAAATACTAATTTTCTCCCTTCCGGGCCAGTTACATCAATTATTATATTGTCTCCTTCTTTAACTTCTCCATTTAAGAGCTTGACTGCAATAACATTTTGAACCTCGTTTTGTATAACCCTCTTTAGAGGCCTTGCCCCATATACAGGATCAAACCCTTCCTTTGCTAAAAGACTTTTGGCTTCCTCTGTTATTTCAAGAGATAGTTTTTTGCTTTTTAAAATTTCTTTTAGATCTTCAAGCTGTATCTCAACTATTTTCTTTATTTCATTTACTCCCAGCCTGTGGAAAATAATTATATCATCTACTCTATTTAAAAACTCTGGCTTAAAATGTGCTCTCATGGCCTCTGTAATTCTTTTTTTCATCTCTTCTTCATTTCTGCTGTCAAGTTCAGTTATCCACTGGCTGCCAATATTTGAAGTCATTATTATAACTGTATTTTTAAAATCAACAGTCCTTCCGTGTCCGTCTGTAAGTCTTCCATCATCCATAATCTGGAGCAGTATATTAAATACATCACTATGAGCCTTTTCAATTTCATCAAGGAGCATTACACTGTATGGCTTCCTTCTTACAGCCTCTGTTAGATAGCCGCCTTCTTCGTAGCCAACATATCCTGGAGGAGCGCCAATAAGCCTTGATACTGTATGCTTTTCCATATATTCTGACATATCAATCCTTATCATTGCCCTCTCATCATCAAACAGAAACTCAGCTAAGGCTTTTGAAAGCTCAGTTTTCCCAACACCAGTTGGACCCAGGAATATAAATGATCCAATTGGCCGGTTAGGGTCCTGGAGTCCTGCCCTTGCTCTCCTTATAGCGTTAGATATAGATGATATCGCCTCTTCCTGCCCTACAACTCTTTTCTTTAGCCTTTCTTCCATTTGGATTAATTTTTCTATTTCTGCCTCCATAAGCCTTGTTACAGGAATACCTGTCCACTTAGATATAGTTTCAGCAATATCTTCTTCATCTACTTCTTCTTTCAGCATCTTTTGATTCTTTTGAAGCTCTTCAAGTTTTTTATTTTCCTCTGCCAGTTTTTTATCCAGCTCTAAAAGTTTCCCATACCGAAGCTCTGCTGCCTTTTGCAAGTCTGCGTCTCTTTCTGCGTGATCGGCCTCTATTTTTGTCTTTTCTATTTCCTCTTTGAGACTCCTTATGCTTTTAATTATCCTTTTTTCTTCCTGCCAGTGAGCCTTCATACTATTGCTTTTTTCCTTAAGATTGGAAAGCTCGCGCCTTATTTTTTCCATCCTGGCTATAGAATTCTTATCTTTCTCTTTTTTTAGCGCTTGCTCTTCAATCTCAAGCTGTTTTATTTTTCTCTCCACTTCATCTATTTCTGTAGGCATGCTATCTATTTCAATCCTTAGTTTAGAAGCCGCTTCATCAACTAAATCTATTGCCTTGTCAGGCAGATACCTGTCAGAGATATACCTGTCAGACAGCACAGCTGCAGAGACCAGGGCGCTATCTTTAATTCTCACCCCGTGGTGCACCTCGTATTTTTCTTTAAGGCCCCTGAGTATTGAAATAGTGTCCTCAACAGAAGGCTCGTTTATTTGAACAGGCTGGAACCTTCTCTCAAGGGCAGCATCTTTTTCAATATATTTCCTGTACTCATCCAGCGTAGTTGCGCCTATTGCATGAAGTTCCCCGCGGGCCAGCATTGGTTTTAACATATTAGAAGCATCAACTGCTCCTTCTGCTGCTCCGGCTCCGACAACAGTATGAAGCTCGTCTAAAAACAAGATTATTTTCCCTTCAGATTTTGATACTTCCTTTAAGACAGCTTTTAACCTGTCTTCAAACTCTCCCCTGTATTTGGACCCTGCTATAATTGAACCAATATCTAAAGCTATAACTTTTTTATTCTTTAGCCCTTCAGGCACATCCCCGGATACTATTCTCTGGGCAAGCCCTTCTACTATCGCAGTTTTACCAACACCCGGGTCTCCAATAAGGACAGGGTTATTCTTGGTTCTTCTTGACAACACCTGCATTACTCTTCTTATTTCATCATCTCTGCCAATTACTGGATCAAGTTTTCCCCTTCCTGCAAGTTCCGTAATATCCTTTCCAAATCTTTGCAATGCCTGATATTTATCCTCAGGATTTTGATCAGTAATTCTCTGATTTCCTCGTATTTCAACAAGAATCTTATATATTCTATCTCTTGTTACTCCCATCTGTTTTAAAATTTGTCCTACATTGCCACTACTTTCTGACATTGCAATTAAAATATGCTCGGTGCTGACATATTCATCTTTTAGCTGCTCAGCTTCTTTGGAGGCACTATCTAAAATATTATTTAACTGCTGGCTGATATAAGTCTGGGCAGATTGGCCTGATACTTTTGGATACTTTTCTATGGCATCTTTTATCTTTCTGCTGAAATCAGCAGTATTTACTTCCAATTTTTGAAGTATTGGCTGAATTATACCCTCTTTCTGCTCAAGCAGCGCAGCTGCCAGATGAATGTCGTCTATGCTCTGATGCCCATACTCAGATGCAATATTTTGAGCCCTTGAAAGTGCTTCTTGTGCTTTTATTGTAAATTTATCTATTTGCATAAAGTTTTTCCACCTCTCAAGCTATATTCTAAATACTAATTTTAGACCTCGGATTTTCATTATAGGTTTTTACAAACTCATCAAGATGTTTCTTTTGCTCATCTGTTAAATTTTCAGGAAGCATTATTTTTATTTTAGCATAAAGATCACCGTACCCCCCACCTTTCAGCTTTGGCATTCCCTTGCCTTTGAGCCTTAATGTTTTTCCGGTTTGTGTCTTTGGCGGGAGTTTTACAACAACTTTTCCGTTAAATGTTGGTATTTCAATTTTTCCTCCGTACAAAGCCTCTTTTATTGTTACCGGAACTTCACAGTACAGATCATCACCTTTTCTTGTAAAAAAATCATGAGGGTCTACATTTACCACCAGATACAAATCTCCGCTTTGTCCGCCCATGATACTTTGCCCTTCTCCAGCAACCCTGATCTTTCCGCCATCTTTAATCCCTTTTGGCACTTTTACGGTCACGGTCCTGAATTTATTATCCTTTTGAAATTTAAGTGAGCGCCTGGTACCTGCATAAGCTTCTTTTAAAGTTATATTAAGGCTTGCCTGCAGGTCACGGCCCTTTTGGTAAGAGGGGCCAGCTCCCCACGTGCTTTTCCCCTGCTTTGTGCCACTGCCTGCTCTTCCAAATTGGGAAGTAAATGATGAAAATTTTTCATTGGTTCCTTTTCCAAAAAACATTTCAAAAAAATCAGAAAAGCCACTTCCCAGATCTCCAAAATTAAACCCGCCGCCACTAAAATCGTAGGTACGCGTCCTGTCTGCACCACCGGGCCATCCTGCTCCAGCCCTGGCATATTGTTTCCAGTTTGAACCAAGCTGGTCATATCTGGATCTTTTTTCAGGGTCCTTTAAAACTTCATACGCTTCGCCAATTTCTTTAAATTTTTCTTCAGCTCCGGGATTACCGAGATTAGCATCAGGGTGATGCTTCCTTGCCAACTTCCTATAAGCTTTTTTAATATCATCCTGTGTTGCAGTTTTACTGACTCCCAGTATTTTATAATAATCTTTATAATCAACCATTTATGATCACTTACCTGTAAATTTCTATTCTTATAAATACCTGCCCACAGCTTCTAAAGATAAAACTGTGGGCAAATATTTGCAAACACATACACAATTCAGCCAGCTAAACCTCAGCTGCTTTATTTGTTGCTGCCAATTTCTATTTTTCTTGGTTTTTTATTTTTCTTCATCCTTTGCTTCAAATTCTGCATCAATCACATCTTCATCTTCACTGCTTTTCTGCTGTTCTCCTGCTTGCTGCCCCCCGGAAGCTCCGGGTCCTGCTGCCCCTTGCCCACCTGGGCCTCCGGCACCTGCTCCAGCTTGTGCATAAAGAGTTTGCGAAAGATCATTGTGTAAATTCTGTAATTTTTCTGTTTCCTTCTTTATTTCATCAGCATTTTCTGATTCTAAACTTTTTTTCAGCACTGCAACCTGGTCCTCAATTTTTTTCTTTATATCTGCAGGAGCTTTATCACCGATATCTTTAAATAATTTCTCTGTAGTATAGATTAGATTGTCAGCATTATTTTTAGCTTCTATAAGAGCGCGCTTCTTCTTGTCTTCTTCCGTGTGCTCTTTAGCTTCTTTAACCATTTTATCTATCTCATCATCAGTTAAGTGAGATGTTGCCGTAATAGTAATTTTCTGCTCTTTTCCTGTAGCCATGTCTTTAGCAGAAACATCTACTATACCGTTAGCATCTATATCAAAAGCTACCTCTATCTGCGGCACTCCTCTTGGTGCAGGTGGGATTCCATCAAGCCTGAACCTGCCTATTGTCTTATTGTCCCTTGCCATTTCACGTTCCCCTTGAAGAACATGAATATCTACACTTGTCTGGTTATCTGCTGCAGTTGTAAAAATTTCACTCTTCTTGGTAGGAATAGTAGTATTCCTCTCAATAAGCTTTGTCATTACCCCGCCCAGTGTTTCAATACCAAGTGAAAGTGGAGTTACATCCAGCAGCACCACATCTTTTACATCTCCCTTTAGCACTCCAGACTGGATAGCTGCGCCAACTGCTACTACCTCATCAGGATTTACTCCCTTGTTAGGCTCTTTCCCAGTATAATCTTTAACTAATTTTTGTATGACAGGCATTCTTGTTGACCCGCCAACCAATATAACCTCGTCTATCTCTGTTGCCTTAAGCCCAGAATCTTTTAAAGCTTTTTCCAGAGGATCTTTGCACCTTTCAGTTAAATCCGCTGTCAGCTGTTCAAACTTTGCTCTCGTTAGTTTCATCTCGAGATGCTTTGGCCCATTTGCATCTGCAGTAATAAATGGAAGGCTGATATTGGTTTCCATAACTGAAGATAATTCAACTTTTGCCTTCTCAGATGCTTCTATCAGTCTCTGCAGAGCCTGCCTGTCGTTACGTAGATCTATCCCCTGTTCCTTTTTAAATCCATCTGCCAGATAATTCATTATTCTATCGTCGTAATCATCTCCTCCAAGGTGCATATCACCATGGCTTGATTTAACCTCAAATACTCCCTCTCCAACCTCAAGTACAGATACATCAAATGTTCCTCCGCCAAGATCAAATATTAAAATTTTTTCTTCTTTCTTCTTGTCAAGACCATACGCAAGTGATGCTGCTGTCGGTTCATTAATTATTCGCAGAACATTAAGCCCCGCAACTTTCCCGGCATTTTTAGTCGCCTGCCTTTGCGCATCATTAAAATAAGCAGGAACAGTAATTACAGCGTCGGTAACTTCGGTGCCTAAATAGCTCTCAGCATCAGTTTTCATTTTTTGGAGTATCATAGCTGATACTTCCTCAGGAGTATAAGTTTTGTCTCCCATCTTAACTTCAGCCATGCTATTTTTGCCTTCTATTACGTTATAGGACACAATCTTCCTCTCGCTTTCAACCTCGCTGTATTTTCTCCCAATAAATCTTTTAATAGAATAAACTGTATTTTCGGGATTTAATGCTGCCTGTCTTTTTGCTAACTGCCCTACAAGTCTCTCACCTTTTTTAGTTATGCCCACAACAGAAGGCGTAGTTCTACCACCTTCGCTATTAGTGATTACGGTAGGCTTGCCGCCTTCCATAACTGCAATACATGAATTTGTCGTTCCAAGATCAATTCCTACTGCTTTTCCCATTATACTTCTACCCTTTCCTTATAATTTTTATTTTTATATTTAGCTCTTACCATAACGATAACTTTCTTGTCTTCCTGGCTATTCTTCGCTTTTTTTAATTCTTACCAGGTAATTTTTAAAACAATTCACAACATCTTCAGGACACTTGCTTAAAATAACATTGTCCCTTCTTTTTATAAGCACAGTTATTGACCGCAGGTTCATTCCCTGTCCATACATAAGTTCCCTCATATATTCTAACCATGCTATATCCGCCTTAGAATAATATCTTTTCCTGCCCCTTCTAAATGGACAGACCAGGCCAAACCTTTCGTAATAATAAAGCGTCCTGCTGTTTAATCCTAAAAATTCAGCCACTAATTCAATTGGATAACTTTTATCTTCTTCATTAAACAATTTTTCCCACCAACCTAACTGTTACTTACACAAGTTTATCAAATATCAATACTGTTGCAAAGTATATTATAAATAATTTTAATAAATTTGCAAAATATTTTTTTCACTTTAATGAAAAAATGATTTTACCCATATCTAAGGCGTAGTACCACATTGCATAATTTGGGCTGCCTAGCTGCGCTCAAAGTCATTGGTATAATCATCAAGGAAAGCTTTTCCATATAATGGTGCTTTTATTATCAAATCAATATCATCTTCCTTGAACAAAAATGGTTTAACCTGGTTGGCAAGCTGTTTAAGCTCTTTTCCGTCCATGCTCTTCAGATACGCTAAGATAGTATCTTCTACGGGTAGTTTTATATTATTTGCTTTCAAAACATTCTCATTGAAAGGAAACTTCTTCCTGAGCATATATAATGTGTCATAGATGTCACGTCCCCTTTTACGGTTTAGCAGGGCACAAATCTTTTCCGAAAGTAAATTACCCCTGCTCATTAAAATTGAGGTAAAATTATATCCATACATACTAAGTACCTTTGAGTCAGTATTAAGTTCCCAATTGGGCCTGTTAATTTCTATTTTGACCATCAGGTTTGCTCCCCGTTCATCTGAAATACCATATCTTCCCATAACATCAGTAAAGAGAAGCTTTGCAGTAAAAAGATTTTTTCTTCTGCTTACAGATATTGTTGCAGGTAACCCTTCCCTGGACAGGTCCTTTCCTACCCGCTGTAATGTATTCTCAAATTCCCGGTACTCCAAAGAGGGTGTGTTAAAATCAAGATCTTCGGAAAAACGCGGTACTCTATAAAAATATCTCATTGCTGTTCCACCCATAAAAAAGAAATATCTACCCAGCTTTTGCTTATATATAGAGTTTAAAATAATAATCTGCAAATACTCCCGTATGATTGCTCTTTTCTTTAAGACTGGAAGATTATTATTTTTGGCCTCTTCCAGGAGATATTCCATATTTAACATCCTGCCCAACCTTTCAGTTTTAGTAGTGTATCTGCTGTTTTTATATTAAATAATTTGGAGTATTTTAATACCCTGCCCCAACTAAGCTTACTAATAAGATCTCTCTCAAATCTTTCCTCCTCAAAATTCAGAGGCCTTTTTTGCCTTAAAGAAAAATAAATAAAATCCACCAATGCTTTTTCTTTGTCGGCAATCAATATTTTAAATCCTTCATA
>CAYMPQ010000052.1:0-12504 GCA_964392345.1 uncultured Actinomycetota bacterium | reverse complement strand
TTCAATTGTTACAATTCTTGCTAAATTAGCTTCTTTAAATAAATCTAAAGTATTATATACTGTTGCTTTTGATAGAGTAGGGATCTCCTTTAACAGATCATTAAATATTTTATCAACAGTCGGATGACTTCTTTTTGTGATAAGGTATTCCAGTATTTTAATTCTCTGATACGAAGGTTTAATATCTTTTTCATTCAGTGTTTTTGCTAAATTTTCAATTTTTTGATTCAACTTAAAAGTCCTGATTTTAAATCATTATAATTATTATAAATTTATAATAATTATAAATTAATAATGTGTCAAGCATTTTTTATAAATAAAATAAATTTTTTTATATGATTACCTAATGTTTATCTTACAGCTGCCTCAAGATTTGAAATTGCAAATCATTTTTTAAAAGAAATGATTTCTCTAAACATCTCCGTACCAAAACTTGCAGCTCATTTTAGGTTTAATTTTGTGTTTATTTGCATTTAAAAATCTCATCTCCTTAACTATAAAAAAATTTTCTATCTCCTATAATAATTATTGAAAATTAATACTAAGTTAGTTGGTTATATAGAGATATATTTTTTGCGATATAGTTCCTATTTTGTAAACTGACTAATTATTGGTGTTATATAGTTCCCATTATGACGCTAATAGGAAGTATTGGCAAAATATTTCTCATATAGCCATGACATACATACCTGAAAATGGCTGCCCCAAGTAGTGAAATTTCGAACCAATTTTTAATTATATTAAATGACTTAAAATCTTTATTTAGAATAAAAAACAGTTCCTATATTTAATAATGATCTGTAAAAAAATGAATATCAATTATCTTAACGGATTAGGCAAAGTAGACAAAGTAAAAATCAGGTAAACTTAAATTAAATAATAATATAGAATTTGCTATACTTATTTTAAATAATGACGATGAAATTAAAGTCATTGGAGAACAATGTCCTTTAAAAAAGATATGAAAAATTTAAATATTGATATTAATAAATTTGATGAAAATACAGGTACTATTACTTTTAAACTTAGTTTAAATAATATTTTTGATCTAAATTATCCTTGTGTTAGAATATTCCAAATTGTTAAAAACGATGTAATCTTTATCCTTGAAAGATATGACAAGTATTTTAGATTTATTCAATGTAAACCTCATAGCAAGACTAAAATTTGTAAAATAGAGATAGACGAATTTATAGAAGCTAAAAAGTTATTTATAGGTATGACATGGACTGAAGAGAAAAATAATTTATATATAGGGGCAATCCCACCAAAAAATTCAGATGCATTAAAAAGCTCTAGTTCCACGGAATCAAATATTAATTTTAGAATTGCCAAAGATGGTAGTATTTTTCAGTTAGGTGATGAAAACATTTTAATTGGAAATTATTTATTTTGTGAAAATAATAAAATTATTTTACAACCAACAGCAAAGGAATTATTAGATTTTCAATTAGAAAAAATAAATATAATAATTTCTAATTGCAAAATAAAAGAAAAAGGATTTTTATTTGAAACAATTTTAATTCAACAGGCAATTGTAATGATGGCTACAATTTTTGAAGTTTATCTTAGAGAACGATTTTATGAATTATGCAAAGAAAGAAAAATCAATATAGATAGTCTATTAGAACTTATATCTAAAGCAAGAAGAGATGAAATAAAAAACGATTGCCTAGCGATTTCAAAAAAAGAAAATAAAGATATAATAGAAATATTTTTATTAGAGGAAAATTTTATTAATTTCCAAAGCTGGGATAGAAGTAAAAAAGCATTTAATAAAATTTTTAATATAAAATTTGGAGATTTAGGTTTAACCAATGATGAATTACAAAAGACACAAAGCATATTAACTTATAGGCATAAAATTATTCATTCGAGTATTGACATGACAATGCTAAATATAGAAGAAGTACCTCCAGCTGAACCTATTTTTACAAACAAAGAATTTGGTGAAAAATCTTTCAATATTATAAAAAATTTTTTATTAACTTTTCATGAAAATTCTTTAAAAATATAAATTATTAAATAAAGTTCCTATTCTGGCAAATGTGATGGGGATACTGAACACATTTAGAACTAAATATTACTATAATATTGTTGAATTATCCTCACAAATAAATTCATTAAAAATTAACCTGGAATTTGCTTCCTGATGTAAAAAAATTAATAAGTCGTTGAACCCAAATTATATAATCAAAAAGCACATTATTTTTTAATAGGTTCTATTTTAAAATCTTTTTTATATGTATAACAATTGCATTATTATTTTAGTTTCTTTCACAACGAACCTACCATACCTTATTTAAATATAATTATTTATACAAAGCTATTACTGAAGGAATTTACAATAATATTGGCAAATGAGGTATGATTATATTGGAATCTTTAGATTATTATGCTTGGAAAATAAAAATAAATGAAAATTTAAAATCAACTATAACAAAATAAAATATGAACATTTATGAATTAGCATTTGCAAGTTATGTTTATAGTAGGCTAGAAGATTTTAATAAAGCATATAAAAAATTCACTAACTCTACAAATAATATTGATATGAACTTACAATCACATAGACAAGCTTTAATAAAATGGCTAAATGATTGGGGTTGCAGAAACTTTTACAAAGAATACCATGATTTAGCTTCCAAAGAATTATATGATTGGTATAGACAATATCATTCTTATGTACCACGAAAGAATTTAAACATATGGGAACTTACTGCAGATAATTTAGATTTAATTGAAAAATCCTATAATTCCCTTATTAAAAAAATAGCTTCTTATGCCAAAAGAAAGAATGGTAGTACCACACCTAATCCATTTGGACATACCCCATCATCAAAGATTTTATTTGCCCTTAGACCAAAAGCTTTAATTCCTTGGGATGGTGCAATGAGGAAGGAATTTAAGCAAAAATACAGAATTTTCACTTATAAAGAGTTTTTGATTAAAGTTATAGATGAGATAAAGGAATTAGAAATTTCTTGTCGAAAAAATGGTTTTAATCTCAAAGAAGTCCCTTTTAAGTTAAATAAAAATAATATTACAATTCCAAAATTGATAGATGAATACCACTGGATTACAATTACAAAGAGATGTAAACCACCAGATAAAAAGACCATTGAAACATGGATAAAGTGGAATTCCTAAAAATTAAGCAAATATTATTTAACGAATTAAAGCCCAAACTTGAAAGTAATAAAGGCTTGGTAATTTTTGCAAAAGAAAGAGCTAAATTTGAAGGATGGCTTAAAGTTGAACTAATTGAAATTCTATCTAATTATTTTGATGATATAACCCCTGAAAATAATAGAATTGATATTACATTTGAAGATTGGGCAATTGAGTTAAAAACAGTAAATACAAATATTAGATATAAAAATGTAATAAACAAACATAGACCCATAACAAAGAATATTGACGGTGTTATAAGTGATATTATAAATTTAAAATCAACTAATTGTACAAATAAGGGGATAATATTTATTGCTTTCCCTATAGAACATAGTAATCCAAACTGGCAATTACATTTGAACAAAATCAAAAATAAATTGAATAAATTAGAACATATGGAATTTCACTTTTCTAATGCTATCCCAGGAGTAATTTATTTTGGTTTAATTTAAAAAAATCTTGCAAACAATAATATTATTCTTATGAAAAGTTGTTAGAAATATTACAAAATGACACAATTAATCATTTTTCAAAAGATAGTTTTATCTTCTTTTATATTTATGGTGACCCAAGGTGTGAAATTTCGAACCGGATTATTAAAGAATTAAAAAGAATAGACAGTTTAATTTCAGATTGATTTACTTACTCATTCAATAATCTACCTATTGCTAAAAGATTTGCAATGATATAAAAATAACAGATATTTATCTTTTAAATGTCGTACCTTCAAAGAACATATATTCAATAATTAGTGTTAGCAAAGGAAAAAGAATACTCAGCAATATTTGAGTATCAAGCCCAATGATTTGAGTATTACTAATTTTTTCTAATGAGTTAAATATAAGAAAAATTATTACACCAAGAGAAATGTTTTTAAGAGGTGCGAATATCCAAAATAATATTTTATTTTTCACTTTACTCCTTTTTAAAAAATGTTTTACAAGCAAAATTATAATAACTTACTTATTAATAGAAATCAAAGCATTATTACAAAAACATCTATTCAAAAGTGAAGAATATTTTTTACTTTCCTTAACATGCATTAGGCTGGCCCGGGTTGCGAAATTTCGAACCAATTTCTGAAACAATTAATTATATTTATAGAGTTTAGCAGTAAGCTTAATCTAACAATTTAGTTTCATAAAATTCCAAGATATTATATAATAATTTTCACCTTAAAAAGCAATAAAGAAAATTATAAATTTTATTCCGTAGTATTAAAATTAAATAAATATACCAATATGAAAAATCGAAAAGTTCTTATTATTAATGGAAGCCCAAGAAAAAATGGAAATTGTTCTTTCCTCATTCAAACTTTGGCTGAAGGTGTGAATGAGAATGGAGGAATTTCTGAAATTATAAACCTTCAAGAATTAAAAATTGCACCATGCAATGCTTGTGACGCTTGTCGAAAAAACAAAACTAAAGGTTGTATAATTGAGGATGATATGATTCCTTTATATTCCAAAGTAGCACAAGCAGGTGCAATTGTTTTTGCATCCCCTACTTATTGGTTTAATATTTCCGCTCAAACTAAATTATTTATTGATAGATTATATGCAGTTGAAAATGAAGAAGTTTATGCATTAACCGGGAAAAAAATTGGTATTATTTTAATATATGGCGACAAGGATGTCTTTAGTTCTGGCGGAGTTAATGCTTTAAGAAGTTTTGAAGATATATGCACCTATGTTAAGGCCCCCCTTATTGGAATAGTCCATGCAAGTGCTGAAAAAGCAGGTGAAATAAAAAATAGCGCAAATAAAATACAGGAAGCATTTGAATTGGGTAAAAAATTGTGCTAATTCATCTGAAGAAACTGTGTTACAAGAAAAAGTTACTAAGTTTGGATGTGTAGCCTAGCGAATCAATCTTGGCTGGGGAGGGAGGGTTCGAACCTCCGAATCGCGGGTCCAAGGCCCGCTGCCTTACCACTTGGCTACTCCCCAATTTAGCTAATAAATTTTAAATCATAACTGTATAAAATTCAAATCCAGGATTAATAATACACATGATATGATTTTAGATCTTAAAATTAGAGCTACACAAAACTTAAACTCTTGGATACGGTGTAGGACAGAAAAGTCTCATTAGCTATAGTATCCAGTCCGTCACATACCCTCCTGGCAACTTCTAAATCCGAACAAAAAGCAAACACGGTAGGCCCGCTTCCAGTCATCTGTACCGGGAAAGCCCCCAGTGCCAGCGCCTTTTGTTTAATTAAAGAAACCATTTCATCTTCACCAGCAGTAACACTTTCCAGGTCATTTTCAAGGCCTTTGAAAAAATCTTCAAACTTCTTCTCTGCTATATTGTTAGCTAAATTCATATGAATTGACTTTTTTTCTTTTCCTACCAAATCAAATTTTTTATAGACATCCCTGGTTAAAAATTTTTTATCATTATTTGCCAGAACAACCCAATAAAAAGGCAGGTCCGGTAATCTGGTAATTTTTTCTCCTCTCCCCTCTGCCAGAGCTGTTCCTCCGTTAATGCAGAACGGAACATCCGAACCTATCTTGCTGGCCAGCTCCATTAAATTGCCGGTCTCCAAATTCAAATTAAACAACTTATCCAATGCCACCAAAGTTGCAGCCGCGTTAGTGCTCCCGCCTGCAAGCCCTGCGCAAACAGGAATATGTTTTGTTATATTAATCGCTACATTGTGTTTTTCTTTTAAATTAAAACTTTCCAGCATGAGCAGTGCTGCTTTATGCACTAAATTTTTCTCATCAAGAGGGATATTAATATTATTGCTGGTTATGGAAATATCATTTTCATAATGCTTTCTATCATCTGTGCCACGCGCGCTTACTTCAAAGCAGAGTTCATCAGAAAGGCTCACGCTTTGCATTATTGACTTTATTTCATGATACCCGTCATCCCTGCCATTTTTCTTAACATTTAAATATAAGTTTATCTTTCCTGAAGCTTTTAACTTCAGCTTTTTATTCAAAATTTTGCTACCATCGACTTTCATAATAAAATTAATAATATCATAGTTTTACAATCCTAAACATAGCCTTTGTTGCACAATGCTGTAAAACTTATTTTTATATATTCGCATCTTCCATGCTAATTAATGCCAGCAGCTGCTATAAATGCCTTTCCGATTATAGCTGATTTAAAAACATATTAATATCTCATATTTTTATATAAAAACATAAAATCACCCAAATTAAGCTCTTCTGCCCTCATGTTTTTGTCTTTTCCAATCTCAGAAAGCAAACGAACTGCCAAATCTGCTTTACTGCTGTATCTGCTGCTGCTTTTTTCAAGCGAGTTAACAAGTTTTTTCCTTCTATGCAAAAAACAGCCGTCAATAAAACCAAAAAAATCAGTTATTGCATCCTTTGTGCCAGAACTGCTTGCGTCAGCACAAAAAAAATCTTTAAAAATATTTTTGATATCTTTTCTCTTAACTCTTACTACTGCCGAATCCACCAGAGGTTTCGGCATGAAACAACTCCTTGAAATTGGAAAGCATATTTTAAAACTGGCAAGAAAATTTGCCTTTACAGTGTACGAACTATAATTTTTACTCCTTGTCTGCGATATTAATCTGTCTGCGATATCTTTTTGGATAGTCACACAAAAGCTTTCAATACCTTCTTCCTCAAGAAGGATTTTTAATATCAGGGGAGCTGCTATTTTGTAAGGAAGGTTTGAAACCATTTTATTTACCCTGTATTTTTTACTGATCTCACCATAGTCAAGCCTTAAAGCATCTTTTTCAATAAGCTCTATTTTTCTTCCAATTTCATGTTCAAAGATATCTTTAAATGCCGCCGACAAAAATTTATCTATTTCTACGCAGATTACTTTTTTTGCACAAGGGAGCATGATTTCCGTAAGACTGCCTATCCCGCTGCCTACTTCCAACACCACATCCTGTGGTTTAATATCAGAGTACAGTACTATTTTCTTTGCAATATTAGTGTCAATGAGAAAATTCTGGCCAAAACTTTTTTTTAGTTTTATCCCGTATTGCTCTAATATTTGAGCAGTTCTGGCTGGAGAGCTAATGTAAGTATTCATTTTTAATATGCCCTAATAAATATAAATAGACTGTTGTTTCATAATTTCCTGCTTAAGGAAAAAAACTTTTCAGCATTTTTAGAAGTAACAGAAGCAACTTCCCCGATGCTTAATTTTTTAATTTCTGCTATCCTGCTGGCAACATATTTTACATATTCAGGATAATTTTCTTTCCCTCTTTTAGCCTGTGGAGCCAGAAAAGGAGAATCGGTTTCTAAAAAAATCCTGCCAATCGGAACTGCGCTTGCTACCTCTGCTACGCTTTTTGCATTTGGGAAAGTGATAACACCTGTAAATGATATAAAAAGGCCCAGGGCAAGGCATTCCTCTGCAAAACCGGAGTCCCCGGAAAAGCAGTGCATAACTGCCCTAAAATTTTTGTTCCCTGCGTACTTTTTTAAAACCCTGAGGGTGTCATTGTGAGCATCCCTGTCATGAATAATTACCGGCAAATCATACCTTATAGCAAGTTCAATCTGTGAGATAAAAGCCTTTTCCTGATCCTTTTTTGGAGATAAATTCCTGTAAAAGTCAAATCCTGTTTCGCCAATTGCAACCACCTTATTATGCTTTTTCTTTATATTTGCCCGGCTATTATTTTTCATGCTGCACCCAAATTTACCACTGCAGCTCATTACAAGGAGCTCAAGAGCAAACTCTTCCTTTTTACCAAATCCTGATGCATCATGGGGGTGTATGCCAATGCTTGCAAAAACATTGGTAAACTTATTAGAGAAATCTATAGATATTCTGCTGTCTTCAAGGCTGGTCCCTACATTTATGATATATCTTATACCCTCTTTTTCGGCGTCTTTTACAGCTTTTTCCGGAGTTTTGCCTTTGAGCATTCCAAGGTGGGCGTGCGTATCAATAAAGTAATATTCTTTTTTATTATCGCTCATTTTGCATCTTCTATGTGCTTAAAGCACTGCTTAAATAATCAGGCTCTGGAACTTAGCTTGTTTTACTTACAGGCTTTACTGCTTTTCCTGTTTATCTTCTTCTATCCTTGGGAACAATATTTCCCTTTCCCCAACTTTTACGTCTCCTCCAAATGCGCCCCAGGTTCCATCAATGTCCAGACCGAACTCTTCGTTTCTTTTGCTGATTCCAATTTGCTTAAATATCTTCTCGCATGCTGCTGGCATAAAGGGAATAAGCATTAAAGCAGATAGCCTTATAGCTTCGACCAAATCATACAATATGCTGTCCAATTTTTTTATATCGGAGCTATCACTACTCTTGGCTATTTTCCACGGCTGGCTGTCTTCAATATATTTATTTGTTAAATTTACATACTCCCATATTTTCATAAGATATTCAGAGTATTTAAAATCTTCAATATATCTTACAGCCTGAATTTTTGTCTCATTCCATTTTTTTTGTACAATCCCATCGCTTGTTGTTTTATTTGGGATGACACCGTCCCTGTACTTGTTTACCATTGCTACTGTCCTCGAGACAAGATTTCCAATGTCATTGCTCAAGTCAGCATTATATCTTTTAACCATTGACTGATGAGTAAAAGCCCCATCCTGCCCAAATGATATTTCTCTTGCTAAAAAATACCTGATGCCATCTACTCCGTACCGGTCTGAGAGTTCATCCGGGTCAAGGGTTATCCCCTTTGACTTGGATAATTTTTCCTTGCCAAGCATTATCCATCCATGAATTATTATATGCTTTGGGAGCTCACTTCCTAAAGACATAAGGATTGCAGGCCATATCAGAGTATGAAATTTAAGAATGTCTTTTCCAATATGCTGCTGGTCTGCAGGCCAATATTTCTTAAGCAAGCTGTCATCTTCTGTGCCGTATCCAAGTGCTGAGATATAATTTATAAGGGCATCTACCCATACATAACAATTATGGTCCGGGTCAAAAGGAATAGGAACTCCCCACTTGACCGTAGTTCTTGATATGCTAATATCTCTTAAACCCTGCTTTAAAAGTCCCAAAACCTCATTTCTTCTTGTTTCAGGAATTATAAAATCAGGATTATCATTAATATAGTTAAATAATCTTTCTTCATATTCTGACAGCTTAAAAAAATAATTTTCCTCTTCTACCTTTTCAACCTCTCTCCGGCACTGCGGACATTTTCCATTCACCAGCTGGGAGTCAAGCAAAAAAGTTTCACAGGGAACACAGTACCAGCCTTTATAAGTACTTTTGTATAAATCGTCATTTTCTTTAAGTTTGGTCAAAATATTCTGCACTACCATTTCATGTTTTTTGTCAGTAGTCCTTATGTAAAAATCATTGCTGATGCAAAACAGCTTAAGGAGTCTTTTCATATCTGTCACCATTCCGTCAACATACTTTTTTGTGGATATTCCTTTGCTCTGTGCGCTCTTTTCAATTTTCTGGCCATGCTCGTCTGCACCGGTAAGGAAAAAGACATCTTTCCCGGCAAGCCTGTTAAATCTGGCCATTATGTCAGCTATTATAAATTCGTAAATCTGGCCAAGATGAAGTTTGGCATTCATATATGGTATTGCAGTTGTTATGTAAAATTTTTCTTTTTTCATGTTAAAATTTTTTAAATACTTTTCTAAATTTTTGTTGAGATATTATACAATACTTGCCTGTCTATGTCATACCTGGCTAAAATAATTTTTAGAGCATTTTTTTTGGATATATTTTGTGCAAGAAGTCCGAGCAACTCTTTCTTCAGGCCATCTTCTGTGTAATTTTTTATTCGCTCACCCTTATGTCCTTCCACTACAACTACTATTTCACCTTTTATTTCCCTTTCTTTAAGTTCAGACAAAATAGATGACAAACTGCCCCTTATAACTTCTTCGTACAGCTTGGTTATTTCCCTTGCCAGGCATGCCTTCCTGTCCCCCATACTGTCTTTAAGCTCTGCAGGAAACCTTTTTACCCTGTTTGGTGATTCATAAAATATAAGGGTGTAAGGGAGTGTGGCCAGCTCTGCAAGCTTCTTTTTTCTCTTAGCTTTTGCTTTTGGCAGAAACCCGACAAATAAGAAACTATCTGTCGGAAGCCCTGCTAAAACAAGCGCGCTAACCGCTGCATTCGGCCCGGGTATTACTTCTAAAGGTATTCCTTTTTCTATGCATTTATTTATTAGCCGGTAGCCGGGGTCTTGAATTGCCGGCATTCCTGATTCTGAAACCAAAGCCACGCTTGTCCCTTCTTCAAGTTTCTGGCAGATATGTGCAATCTTGCTTTCACTGCTATAGTTATGGCAGCTAACTATATTTTTCTTAAAAATTTCATATCTTGCCAGGAGTTTCCTTATGGTCCTTGTATCTTCTGCAGCAATTAAATCAACATCGCCCAATATTCTTACAAGCCTGAAACTTGCATCTTCCAAATTACCTATGGGAGTTGCACATATAAATAAAGTTCCTTTATTCTCTTGCTTGCTCTTTTGAATATTCATATTTTTCACTTAATTACATATTATTCTAATTAAAGATGCTCTAAATACCGGGGAGGAGACCTGCATTAAAAATTACTTAATAAATAGTAATCGCTGTAAATCCCCTGTATATTAGTTCAAGTACATAGCCGAATACAAGCCAGAAGGGCAGATAATCTATTCTTACAACACCCATTACCGCCCATTTTGACTTATACTCCCATGGGCATCTTTTAATTATAAGTTTTAGCAGAAGGCCATAAGAAAATTCAGCAGCAAAGATAACTGCCATGTAAATAAACCCCCTGAGGATAAATGGAACAGACAAAATCAGATTATATAGGGGCTCTATTATAATGCCGGCACATCCATAGAGCGGGAACATCCAGAGATATGATCTGCCGCGAAAAGCTATGTCCCTGTATTTTATATAATCATGTATGGATGTAAAAAAAACTTCTGCACCCACTCCAAAAAAGCTATAGATAAAAAATAAAATTAAATACTTCACTATGTATAATATATTATAATTCCCTAAAAAATTTATGCAGGCTGTAGCTGCCATAAAAAGAACTGTAAACTAAAACTTGCAAAAAAACCAGTATTGGATGAGAATTTAGAATATGAATGGAAAAAATAATCTTCAGCCTTACAAGAGATTTGTTACTTCACTTTGCATTTTAGTGCTTGTCTTCCTCCTTGGAACAATTGGCTATATAGTAATTGAAGATATGAGCTTTTTAGAAGCTTCATTTATGACAGTCATTACAATAAGCACCGTTGGGTATGAAACCATAAAACAGCTGTCTACGGCTGGCATTGTATTTACTATCGTATTAATCATTGCAGGGGTGGGAACAGCCGCGTATATTTTAGTTAACCTTGCAGATTTTATATTAAGTGAATTCCTGTTGGGAAAATTTGAACAAAGAAGGATGGTAAAAATGATAACTAAACTTAAAGATCATTACATAATATGTGGAATGGGAAGAGTCGGAACAGAAATTGCAACAGAACTAACTAGAAATAATATAAAATTTATTGTAATAGACAATGCCGAAGAACCAATCAATATATGCAGAGGAAATAACTGGCCCTGCATTCAGGGAGATGCTTCAAGCGATGAAGTGTTAATTGATGCTGGCATAAAAAGAGCCCGGGGGCTGTTTGCAGCGGTGGATACCGATTCTGAAAATGTTTATGTCATCCTTTCTGCAAGATCGTTAAAACCATCAATATTCATTGTAGCAAGAGCTACAACTTACGAGACAATAACCAAGCTGGAAAAGGCAGGAGCAGACAGGGTGCTGTCGCCTCAGGTAATTGCCGGCAGAAGAATGGCAACTATGGCTGTGCAGCCGCTGGTCTATGATTTCCTTGATACAATGATGAAGGCTGAAAATGCTGAAATCAGGCTGGCAGAGATAGAGATAAAGCCAAAAAGCAAAATTGAAAATATGACTATTGGGGAAGCAAGCAAAAAATATGAATTTGGCGCTTTAATCATATCAATGCTTAAAAAAGGAGAAAAATTTTCATTTAATAAACCTGGCGCACATACAAAATTGGAACCGGGCCAAAAATTAATTGTATTAGGAACCAGCCACCAGATTCAAACCCTGTCTAACTTAACTTCAGGGCGGTAAGGCAGTATGATATGTGAGAAGATAAGATGGTGGCGAGACGCAGAATTGAACTGCGGACACATGGATTTTCAGTCCACTGCTCTACCAACTGAGCTATCTCGCCATCCACTGACTGGCGGAGCTGACGGGATTTGAACCCGCGATCTCCTGCGTGACAGGCAGGTGTCCTAAACCGCTAGACGACAGCTCCACTATTTTTTATGGTGGGCGTTGCAGGGCTTGAACCTGCGACCCCCTGCTTGTAAGGCAGGTGCT
>CAYMPQ010000051.1:0-12649 GCA_964392345.1 uncultured Actinomycetota bacterium | reverse complement strand
GCCGATTAGTTATAAATTTTAACATCAGTATTTAAGCTACTCTAAAATTTTCCTCTAAAATAATTTTACCGGTTAATTTTCTAATAATTTATATTTTATTCTTAATTTCAGCATAAATTTTATAAATAAAATCCAATTTTCCTAAATTTTCAATCTGCCAGTAATTTCTTGTCAATAATTAGCTGTTTTTTAAGTTCTTATAGTGAAATTTCAGAAACAATTCGAAAACAATTCGAATATTTGACAAGCGTATATAAAAAATGATATTATAAAAATGGTAATGGTTACGGTAACGGTTATTGTAAAGAAAGAAAAGGATAAAAATAAGGATTTAATGAGGATAAACATTGAAAAAATAGCAAAAATTGCAGGAGTATCAAAAACAACTGTTTCACGTGTTATAAATAAAAAACCAGATGTAAAACCATCGACGAGAGAAAAAATACTAAAAATCATTTCTGAATACGGTTTTCATCCAAATATATTTGCCAAAGGCATTTCTTCTAAACGTATTAAACATATTGGGTTGATTATTCCTTATACAATTGAATATATACTATCAAACCAATTTTATGTGGATGTAATGCATGGTATTTCTAATGAGGTAGAACGTTCAGGATATTACTTACTTATATGTTTGTACAATGTATATGAGACCAATTATGTGAAAATCTATATGCAAAAAAGGGTTGATGGTTTTATAGTTATGAGCCCATCATTCTTACACCGAAAAATAATTCATGAATTGTATGAAGCAAATGTGCCATTTGTATCAACAGCAAAACTTTTAGGCAAAGAAAAAATAACCTATGTTGATGTAGACAATTTTAAAGGAGCAAGATTAGCTGTTGAACATTTAATATCACTGGGTCACAAAAAAATTGCTTTTATTGGTAAACCTGCATTAACCAGCAGCAGTGACAGGTTGGCAGGATATAAAGAAACTCTTGCGAAATATAACCTGCCCATTAGGAATGAATTTATCAAAGTAAGTGAAGCTCCGTCAATGGTTTGTGGGCATGATGTGATGTTTGAGTTGCTTAATTACAAAGATATACCTACGGCAGTCTTTCTATCTAATGACATGATGGCTATTGGGGCTATTAAAGCTGTTAAGGAAATTGGTAAGAAAATCCCTGACGATATATCTATTGTAGGTTTTGATGATATTGCTTTATCTCGTTTTACTTCTCCTGCATTGACAACAGTGCATCAACCAGCATATGAAAAAGGGTTTGAAGCTACAAAATCACTTATACGCTTTTTAGAAGAGGGTGTGAAGCCGATAACTAAGATATTAAATGTGAATTTAGTCGTCAGGAATTCTACAGGACCAGTTAAAAAAAGTAAGTAAAAAAGAAAGGAGGGAGAATGCCGAGTTCAGTTTACCGTCATTATGGTTGTCGTATTATTAATGATTTGTGTTATAAAGGTATTCGAACTGTTTTTCTCGAAAATGAATTAATCAGGGTTGGAATACTTTTAGATAAAGGAGCAGATTTTTTCTTATATCTGGTTCTGGTCAGTATACGGAAAATTTCCTGGCTATCCATGGTGGGATCGGGTATATGTTATTGCTTTAGAACCTTGGACAAGTATGCCAAATGACCTAAATGAAGCTATTGAATCAGGGACACAGAAAAAATTGAAAGGCGGTGATTACATTAATACAAAGCTCTGTGCACGTGTTATCACAGGAAAGACGGAGATTAAGTCAATAAATGTAGATGGATCAATAAAGTAAATAACACGATGGGAGGTGATGATAGGTTAAAAAAGGTAATAAATATATCATAAAAAGGGAAGGTGGTATTATGAGAAAAATATAAAGAGATTTGATTGAGAACTTAGTTTAAGTTTGCAACATCATGCTCCCAAACAAATCTCAAAATCTATTTTATCAAAAAAATAAAAAAGAAAATACTTTTTTAAGGAGGTATTTAAAATGGTGAAAAGTTATAAAATTTTAAGGTGGTGTTCCGTAGTAATTATGGTAGTATCCTTAATTGCAAGTTTTTCTCTTTTGGGCTGTAAGAAAGAAGTTGTTGAAGAAGAAGTAGCGGAAGAAGAAGTAGCGGAAGAAGAAGTAGCGGAAGAGAAAATAGCTGAGGAAGAAGCAGTTGAAGAAGAGAAGGAGATCTTGATTGCTTATTCACAAGCAGAACTTGTGAATGCGTGGCGTGTAACAAACCAGGCAGATATGGAAGCACAGGCTGAAGCATTTGGAGTTAAACTGATCAGCGCTGATGCCAACCAGGATCCCTCAAAGCAACTTTCTGATGTTGAGAATATGTTAGCCCAGAAGCCAGATGGTCTAATTGTTTCACCGCTGGAATTCGATGCATCGGCCCCAGCTGTTGAGCTTGCTACAGATGCAGACGTTCCGTTAGTAATAATTGACCGAAAAATTAACATTGAACCGCCAGAAGGTATGTACTTCACAGAAATTACACAGAGCCATGAACTTTCAGGTGAGTTACTAGCAGAGAGAACAGTTGAATTGCTTACTGAAAAATATGGTGAGCCAAAAGGTAATATAGTTCATGTCCAGGGACTGGCAGGTGCTTCACCAGTTATAGATGCAAATCGCGGATGGGATAATGTAATGGCTGATTATCCTGATATCATAACTGTTGCAACAGCAGATGCAGGCTTCACAAAAGAAGGCGGTCTTAAGGTTATGGAGGACTTTCTTGTTACATTCCCTGCCGGAGAAATTGATATTGTTCGATCTGACTATAGTGCAATGACGATGGGTGCAATCGAGGCAATCCAGAATGCTGGACGAAATGAATTGATTGACTATATTGTCGGTGAGGGCGGTCATTATGAAGCTATCCAGGCTGTTGCTGATGGTATTATTGCAAGGGAAACCCAAACTCCACCATATTTTGGTGAATTGGCAATAAAAAGCATCCTTGACTACCTGGAAGGAAAAGATGTTCCACCTTTGCAATATGTTGATATTAAAGTCTTCGATTCAACAGATCCAGACTTTGCTAAGGATTATTTGGACAAAATTCTAGCCGCTGGATTGGAATTCTAGCAAGAAAAAGTATATTAAATTTATAAGATAATATTGATCTTCCTCCTCAGTCACTACAAGGGAAAATATATCTATTCCTACCCTTGTAGTGACTGAGGAAAGTTAAAAAAAAGTTATATTATGGAGTGATTTGTGAATAATACGCAGCCAATTATCAAACTCGAAAAAATAACAAAATCCTTTTCTGGGAATGTAGTTTTGAATAACATAGATTTTGATCTTTACCCGGGTGAAGTTCATTGCTTAGTTGGTGAAAATGGTTCAGGGAAATCAACAATGATAAAAATTATTTCAGGAGCATATCAGGCAGATAGCGGAAAAATTACTTATTTAGGAAAAACTTATGTCCATTTAACACCTCGATGGGCTAAAGAAAATGGAATTAATACAATTTACCAGGAAATCGATCTAGTACCGTCACTTAATGTTGCACAAAATATTAGTCTAGGGAGTGAAACTATCAACAGATGGGGAAATATAGACAGGAATTTTATTGTAAAAAAATCAAAAGATATATTGGATGATATGGGTATGGAAATTGATCTTACTATACCAGTTGGGAACCAAAAAATTGCACATCAGCAAATGGTGGGAATTGCGAAGGCATTATGGTTGAAAAGTCGAGTGATTATTCTGGATGAACCAACAGCAGTTTTTGCTAGATCTGAAATAAATTCTTTGTTTGAAATTATTCGTCGATTAAAAAAACAGGGTATAGCAATATTATATATATCACATCATTTAGAGGAGGTTTTTGAAATTGGTAACCGGGTAACTGTTCTTCGCGACGGGAACCTGGTTCGATCAGGGAAAATTGATGAGTTTGATAAAAGTAGTCTTGTCAAGGCTATGGTTGGTCGAGAGATAGATTTATCACGTAAAAAGGGAAGGGCTTGTGTTAATAGTAATGAGTTATTCCGAGTTGAAAAATTAATAAGGAAGGATGTTATCAAAGATATTAGTTTTTCAATTAATTGTGGAGAAATTGTGGGTGTAGCTGGTTTGGTAGGTGCAGGCCGCACAGAGATGGCACGTTGTTTGGTCGGTGTAGATCATATAGATGGTGGAAATTTTTTTTTAAGAGGGAAAAAAGTCCGCATTAATTCTCCCAATCAGGCATTGAAAATGGGCATAGGAATGATGCCTGAAAGTCGCAAGGAGGAAGGATTGGTATTGGAGCGAATGATGGGAGAAAATATAGCCTTTAGCCTCGTGGAGAAAATAAACAAAATGGGTTTTGTTCCTTGGTCTAAAGTTAAAATTCGTGTAAAAGAACTTATTAGTTCTATCAATATTCGTCCTTCCAATCCATTAATTCAAGTCCAGTTCATGAGTGGAGGTAATCAGCAAAAGGTAGTATTAGCAAAATTAATGGCAGCTAGATGCAATTTACTTATTATGGATGAACCTACACGCGGTGTAGATGTGGGAGCTCGTTCAACAATCTATAAATTGATGCAGCAATTAAAAGCTGATGGCAAAGGAATACTCATGATTTCATCTGACATGCCGGAGATCCTAACGCAAGCAGACCGGATTCTAATTATGGCAAAAGGCAAGATTGTTGGAGAACTATCATGCAAAGAAGCTACAGAGGAAAAAATTCTCTCTTATGCGTTTCAATTAAACAGGAAGTAATTTTATATGAAGCTTAATAAAATATTTAATCTTTTTAGGGCTTTCTTTAGTAGTAATAGCCCTCTGGTAGTATTAATATTAATGATAATATTAAGCTCCCTTATTTTTCCTAATTTCCTTACAAGATTAAACATATGTGCTATAGTAAAGCAGTATTCAATAATTGGATTTCTTGCATTAGGACAGTTATTGGTATTAATTACTGGAGGTATAGATCTTTCCCAGGGATCTATGGTTGCTTTTACATCCATCGTAGTGGCAGTTTTAATGGAACCTTGTGGAATATTTATATCAGTTACTGTTGCAATAATATCATCTACTTTTCTCGGGTTTATTAATGGTTTTCTAGTTTCCAGAACAAAAATTCCTCCTTTTGTTGTTACCTTAGGAATGTTAAGCATTGTAAGAGGTTTAGCTTTAACAATTTCTAACACAAAACCGATATCAATAAATAATGATATTTTTATACAATTTGGTAAGGAAACAGTTTTTAATGTTCCCCTAATTTTTATTGTATGGATAATCGCTAGCATTATTTTACATTTATATATTAATCGAAGAAAGATGGGTTGTTATATCTATGCAACAGGGGGAAGTGAAGAAAGTGCTAGACTCAGCGGGGTAAATGTTCGCCGAGTAAAGCTTTTTGTATATACACTGTGTGCTTTCCTAGCAGCTATTGGAGGCGTAATTTGGGCAGCCCGCCTACGTTCTGGGTCACCAATTGGTGGCAGTGGTTATGAATTAGAGAGCATTGCAGCTGTGCTAGTCGGTGGGGGGAGTCTCTTCGGAGGCGTTGGATCAATTTTAGGCACTTTGGCAGGTGTACTTACTTTTGGTGTTATAAACAGCAGCCTCAATATGGCCGGCATATCACCCTATTGGCAAGGCACATTAAAAGGTATCATTATTATTATAGCAGTTGTCATAAGTCAGATTCGTTTATTAAGAAGAGATAGAAATTGAGATAGGAGCTTTATTAAATGAGTAGAACTTCATTTTGGCAAAAATTTCGAGAACTGTTAAGTTTTGAAAATATTTCTTTATTTCGTGTTACTCTAATTTTTCTACTTATGATTTTTATCGCTGCGGTTCTATCTAATGGTGTTTTTCTACAATTGGAAAACCTGCTTAATATTGTTAAACAAAATACAATCCTTATAATTGTTTCGTTAGGGCAATTGTTAGTAATCATTATTGCCGGGATTGATTTAAGTGTTGGATCTGTTCTTGCCCTCAGCAGTGTTAATTTTGTTATCTTCCAGGATTTTGGTTTAGTACCTGCAATTTGTCTATCATTATTAATCTCTCTTGCTATAGGTTTTATCAATGGCTTGTTGGTAACTTATGGACGGTTGCCTGCCTTTGTGGTCACATTGGCTAGCTCTTTGGTAGTTACTTCAGTTGCAATGGTGGTTAGTAAGGGAGGTACTATTAAACACTCTTTGAGTGGGATTAAACTTGATGATAAAATTTCTGAATTTTTTAAAGGTTCAATTTTTGGTGTTCCTTATCCAGTAATAATTTTTATTTTTATATTGTTAATAATTGAATTTTTCTTGCGTACCAGAATCGGTCACTTCACGTATGCTGTTGGTGGGAATGAAAAAGCAGCTATAATTTCAGGTATTCCTGTAAATAAAGTTAAAATTATTATTTTTATGGTAGCTTCAACATTGGCAGGGATTGGAGGAGTAATTTTTGTTTTAAGGGTTGGCTTAGGAAATCCTCAGACTGGTGGTAATATACCTCTTGATTCTATTGCTGCTGTTTCAATTGGAGGCGCAAGTTTGGCAGGTGGAATTGGGACGGTTCCTGGAACAATAATAGGAGTATTTACATTGAGTACATTAAGTAATATTTTGAATATACTCAATGTCTCTCCATCATTACAGTACACATTTAAGGGGATAGTAATTCTTATGGCTGTATATTTAAATAGTTTTAAAAAAGAATAAAAGGAGAATTTGTTTTGAATAAAAAAATAGCTTTAGCTCATATAGCTGATAGTCGTGATGACTTATATAAAATCAGAGAATCACTGGTTTTAAAAGAATTGCAGAATATCCAATGGATTAAAGATGAGTTTAAAGTAATCGAGTCGAAAGTCTTACGTTCCGATAGGCAGATAAAAGAATTTATTACTGAGATAAAAAAGGATGATGTTTCAGCTTTAATTCTTCATATCCCTATTTGGGCAGACCCTATTTTTTCGGTTAAGTTAGCAAAAATGTGCGAAAGACCAATACTGTTGGTTGGCAATACCCACCTAGATACGTCAAGTTTGGTAGGTATGTTGGGAGCTGGCGGTGCTCTAGATCAGATTGGTATATATCACTTGCGGATTTTTGAAGCTGTATCACAGGAAAATAAAAAGAAAATTTCCGCTTTTTTAAATTCAGCAAATACTATAAGACAATTACATGGTAAAACTCTTGGTTTATTTGGTGGTAAAAGTTTGGGAATTTTTACAGCTGTTGCTGATCCAGCACAATGGCAAACGCTTTTTGGTGTTGATATTGAATATATAGATCAATGTGAAATTGTAAATGAAGCTAAATCAATATCTGAT
This sequence comes from uncultured Actinomycetota bacterium, assembly GCA_964392345.1. Taxonomy (GTDB): domain Bacteria; phylum Actinomycetota; class Humimicrobiia; order Humimicrobiales; family Humimicrobiaceae; genus JAUVXY01. The sequence goes on along the minus strand of CAYMPQ010000051.1, from coordinate 5,393 downwards.
AAGAAAATGAAAAATCATTACAATTGGTTAATAGAACATGTAGGAAAGGTAGAATTCGGAGGAAAATTTACAAAAACAAGATTAACTATGCAAATTAAAAGTTATTTAGCAACAAAAAAATTAATAAATAAATATGGTTTGGATTTTGTAGGTGTGAAATGCCAGACTGAATTAAGTGATGGGTATGTATCACAATGTGTAGCTCATATGCTTCTAAATGGGGAATTGGATGCTGAAGGACCGAAAACATCTATTGTTCACGCATGTGAATCAGATGCGGATGGTGCGCTCACTATGGAAATATTACATTTGTTGTCAGGTGAAAAACCAACTGCATTACTTGATATACGCTGGTTTGATCAGAAAAAAAAGCAGTGGACTTTTACGAATTGCGGAGCAATGCCTGCAGATTTTTATTCATGTAAAAGTGAAGAGGATGGTCTATCGAAGGTACATGTCAGACCGCATGTATTTGGGGAAGGTGGTGGGTGTGCATTAACTGCGTTTGTATCACCCCGAATTGTAACATTGGCCAGACTATGCCGTATAAGTGGTGATTACCAAATGTTTGTGGTGAAAGGTGAAGTTATTGAGTCTGACCCAGAAACATTAAAGAATACAACAGCTGCTTTTCCGCAGGCAATCATAAAAGCAAATGCTGGCTATGATTTTTTACAAAAATTCGGCTCCAATCATATTCATATGGTTTCTGGTGATTATATCAAATCGCTTACATATTTCTGTGATTTATTGAGTTTACCTTGCCAGGTTTGGGAATAATAAAAATATGTATTAGTGTGAGGAGGTTTTAATATGGAGCAAAAATATTGTGGATTCTGGGGCAGGATTCTTAGAGTTAACTTATCTGATGGAAAAAATTTCATTGTTAAATTAGAACCAAGCCAATATAGAATATATATGGGTGGAAGTAACTTGGCATTGCATTTCCTGATTAATGAATTAAAACCAGGAATAGATCCCTTAGGTCCTGATAATAAGTTGGTTATTACAAATTCGGTGTTAACGGGTACACCAATTTCTGGGCAAGGGCGTCATACTGTAGCTGCACTTTCTCCTCTAACTGGTGGTTTAGCAGATTCCCAGTGTGGAGGTCGGTGGGGTGCAGAATTGAAATTTGCTGGATTTGATGGACTTATAATTGAAGGTTGTGCTGCAAAACCTGTTTATATTTTTATTGAAGATGAGAAAGTAAAGATTAATGATGCGAAAGATTTATGGGGAAAAGAAACAGCAGATGTTCAGGAAATTCTTCAAGGAAAACATTCAAAAAAAGTACGTATACTTCAATGCGGGCCAGCAGGTGAAAATAAAGTTAATTTTGCAAATATAACAGCTGATCTAAGGAACTTTAATGGTCGTGGTGGTTTGGGAGCGGTTATGGGTAGTAAGAACTTGAGAGCAATTTGTGTTATAGGCAGCCATCGCAAGATTAAAATTGCAGATAAAGATGGTCTTCTCAAGGTAGCAAAATGGTTTGCTTCCAGCGTTAAAAATCACCCTGCGCTCAGTCTTCACCATGAGATAGGTACTTCCAAAGGTGTTATGCCGGCTAGTATTCAGGGTATGCTGCCAACTTATAACTTTCAAGATGGTTCATTTGAAGGTGCTGAAGAGCTTAGTGGTGAGAACATGAAAAAAGTTCTGAATGGTAAAGCTGAAACATGTTTTGGTTGTGCTGTTTCATGTAAACGTTCTGTTGAAGGTGAAAGAAACGGATTTAAAGTAACCAGAAGATATGGAGGGCCAGAATATGAATCGGTTGGTTTACTAGGTTCTGTGCTTGGAGTTGCAGATATTGTAGCAGTTGCAGCTTGTAATGAAAAATGCAATGCAATGGGATTGGATACTATATCCACCGGAGGTACTTTGGGATGGGCTATTGAATGCTTTGAAAGGGGTTTGCTTACTGAGGCAGATACTGGAGGAATTAAATTAGGTTGGAAGAAACCTGAAGTAAACATCAGATTGATAGAGATGATTGCAAATCGTGATGGTTTTGGCGACCTCTTAGCAGAGGGAAGTTTAAAGGCTGCCAGAAAAATAGGTCGTGGTACTGAAAAATTTGCTATGCAGGTGAAAGGGCAAGAGCTTGCCAGCCATGAACCAAGAGGTAAATGGGGAGTTGGCCTTGGATATGCTGTGTCACCAACAGGTGCAGATCACCTTCAAGCCGCACACGACCCTTGGTTTACGAAACCTGGTGATTATTCAACAGAATTTAACTGGGTGGACCTTGAAGACCTAAGTCCGGTAGGTATTATAGAGCCAGTTCCTTCGGAAGATATTTCAGCAAAAAAAGTCCGTTTATTTACTTACCTGCAATATATCTGGGGATTTCATGATGTGCTTGACTGGTGCATCTTTACATCTGTTCCAGAATTTAGGGCCATTAGTTTAAACAAATTGGTTGAAATTTTAAGTTGTGTTACTGGATGGAGGACTAGTCTTTTTGAATTGATGAAAGCTGGAGAGCGATGGGTGACAATGGCCAGAGCATTTAATTCAATTTTCGGATTTCGTGCAGAAGATGACAAACTACCGGAAAGATTTTTTAATCCAATGCGTGCTGGAGCATTGAAGGGTCATTTTATTAATAAAGATGAGTTTGAAAAAGCAATACATTTGTATTATGGCATGATGGGCTGGACAGATGAAGGAATCCCTACTCGTGCAAAATTAGAAGAACTTAATGTGGGCTGGGTGTGGAAAAAAATACATGAATCAGGTGTGTGCTAAAGTTTTTTAGATTCTATTTCAAAATAAATGATTTCTAAATTATTAACGAAATATACTTGGAGGAAAAATGTCTAAAACGAAAGTAGCAGTAGTAGGCTATGGTGTTATAGGCCAGAGACTTGCAGATGGAGTTGCAAAACAAGGTGATATGGAGCTTGTGGGAATAATAGATGTTGCTCCAACACTATCAATTAGAGCCCTTGTCGACAGTGGTATGGAATATGACCTCTATGTTGTAGAAGATTCCATGAAAGCTGCATTTGAAGCAGAAGGTATACCAGTAAAAGGAAATCTTTCCGACATACTTTCAAAAGTAGATATAGTGCTTGATGCTACTCCTGGCGGGGTAGGAATAAAAAACAAAGAAATATATAAAGCCAGAGGACTGAAGGCAATATTTCAGGGTGGAGAGAAAAACGAGGTAGCAGATGTATTCTTCCACGGATATGCAAATTACTCCAAAGGTATAGGAAAAGATTACCTAAAGCTTACTTCATGTAACACTACAGGCTTTATTAGAGCAGTAGACTGTATTGACAGAGCTGTAGGAGTAAAAAGAGTAGTCATAACTATTATGAGAAGATCGGCTGATCCCGGTGACACACATAGAGGAGTTGTTGATTTGGGACTTGTAGAGAAGGTTCCAAATCATCAATGTGTAGATCTAATGCTAATTATGCCTCATATAGAAGCAACAGGTCTTCTTGTTCATCTTCCTATGACACATGGTCATATAATTAGTATTCTTGCTACTCCAAAGAAGAAGATATCACCAGCTGAGGCGCTTTCACTGTTTGATAAGCATCCAAGGATTAAAGTAGTAGAAATAGCTAAAGGGTTTAATTCAAATGCTGCTATGTTTAGATATGCAAGAGATATGGGAAACAAGCGTGCTGATATGTACGAGATAGCTGTGTTTTCTGAAACAGTAGTCTTAAGTGGAGATAATCTGTTTTTTACAATAAGCATACCTCAGGAAGCAGTTGTAACCCCCGAAACAATAGACGCAGTAAGAGCAGCACTGTCACTTCAAACAGATGGTGCTGAAGCAGTAGCCTTAACTAACAGGTATCTTGGGCTTAAGTAAAGATTAAATATAAAAAAATATTTTAGCAAAAAATGTATTTTATTTCTTTGTTTTTATTGTTTATAAAAAGTAGAAAATTACCTATTTTAGTTGTATAAAAGGAATTTAAGAAAAAAGCAGGATCATAGTATATGAAATATGGCATAAATACTTTAGATGACTTTAATTTCAACTCAAAGATAGTACTGTGCAGGCTGGATCTAAACTCTCCTTATGATAGGAAAAAGGGTATCTTAAAAGATATAAATAGAATAAAAGCAGCTGTTCCTACTGTAAAAGAGCTTTCTAGTAAAGGTGCAAAGCTAGTTTTACTTGCCCACCAGGGAAGTGATCTTGAATATCATAACTATATATCAACAAGGATGCATTCAGAGGAGCTATCAAAACTTCTTGGAAAGAATGTAGAATTTATTGATGATATTTGTGGACCTGCAGCAAGAGATGCTATAAAAAAATTGGAAAGTGGCCAGATACTCCTTCTTGACAATGTAAGATATATGGCTGAGGAGATGACAATTTTTGAAACCAAGCTCAAGCTTACACCAGAAGAGCAAGCAAAAACTATTGTTGTATCTAAGTTATCTCCACTTGCAGACTTTTTTGTGTGTGACGCCTTTGCAGCAGCACACAGGTCACAGCCATCACTTGTTGGTTTTGAGGAACTGCTCCCTTCAGCGATGGGAAGGCTTTTTGAAAAGGAATATAGTGTTCTTTCAAAAATAATTACTTCTCCTAAAAAACCATGCATATTTTTGCTTGGTGGGTCAAAAATAGAAGATGCATTTACAATGATGCCTACTGTGCTTAAAAATGATATAGCTGATAGGATACTATGTGCAGGATTGCTGGCTCAGGTTTTTATGATAGCATCAGGTATAGATATCGGTGCTCCCTCAAAAGAGCTAATATATAAAAAGAAGCTTGATGCTTATATAAAAAAGGCAAAAAATATCTTATCTAATTACAGAGATAAAATAGTAATACCTGTTGATTATGCTTGTGTAGATGGAGGTAGGGTAGAAATAGATACAACTAGTCTACCAACTGGCAATCTTATTTCTGATATTGGCACTAAAACTATTTCTGCATATAAAAGCGAGATTTCAAAGGCAAAGACAGTTTTTGTAAATGGCCCACCTGGAATATTTGAAGAGCGTGATAGTGAGCTTGGAACAAAGGAGCTACTAAGTTATATAGCAAAGTCTGACAGTTTTTCTGTTATAGGTGGTGGCGATAGTGTTGCTGCAGCCAGTAAATATAGGCTAACTGAGAGATTTTCGTATATATGTACTGGTGGTGGAGCTATGGTTAGATTTCTATCTGGAGAGGAACTGCCAGTAGTAAAAGCTTTAAAAAAATCAGCTGAAAAGTTTACATAGATAGTTTCACTAAAGATATTGTGGATATGTATTAATATAAGGTTTGGTTCTTTATCTGTGTATTTTATTTCTTTAATTGTACTATTAAATTGAAAGAAAAATTTATGGATAGAAAGAGGAAAATGGATATTTACACTGAATCACTAAAGATGCATAAAAAAAATGTTGGA
>CAYMPQ010000050.1:6373-12697 GCA_964392345.1 uncultured Actinomycetota bacterium | reverse complement strand
ACTAAGTTAATCTATTATTTTTATAAATATATTATGTCAAAAACAATTGAAGAAATTAATGAAAAGATAAAAAGTGGCAATGTAGTGGTGCTGAATGCCGAAGAAATAATAGATTATGTTGATAAAAACGGCATAAAAAAAACAGCAAGAGACATTGATGTTGTTACTACTGCAACATTTGGGCCAATGTGTTCATCCGGTGCTTTTTTAAATTTTGGTCACTCTGACCCCCCAATAAAAATGACGAAAGTATGGTTAAACGATGTTCCGGCATATGCTGGCCTTGCTGCTGTAGATGCTTATATTGGTGCAACTGAACTATCAGAAATTGAAGATGCAAATTATGGGGGATCTTATGTTATAGAAGATCTAATAGCAGGAAAGCCTGTTGAATTAAGAGCAACTGCTCATGGAACAGATTGTTATCCCAGAAAAGAAATAAAAACATATATCACCAAAGAAACTATCAATCAGGCATATCTTTACAACCCAAGGAATGCTTACCAGAATTATGCGGCTGCAACAAACTCCTCCAGCAGGACTATTTACACATACATGGGTAAGCTCCTTCCACATTTTGGAAATGTTACTTTTTCAAGCGCTGGCCAGCTCAATCCATTGCTTAATGACCCCTATTTCAGAACAATTGGGATAGGAACGAAAATCTTCTTAGGAGGAGCGCAAGGATTTGTAGCATGGTGTGGGACTCAGCATAACCCCGGCAAAGAAAGGCTCCCGAATGGAACCCCTGTTGGTCCGGGAGGAACTTTAGCATTAATAGGGAACTTAAAACATATGTCCACTAACTACATAAAGGCTTGTACATTTTATGGCTATGGGGTTACGCTCTTTATAGGAGTTGGCATTCCTATCCCGGTGCTGGATGAGGAAATGGTAGAATTTCTAAAAATAAAAGATGAAGACATATATACCGAAATTATTGACTACTCTATTCAAAGAAGAAATAAACCCTCATGTGGAAAAATAAATTACAAGCAGCTCAAAAGCGGAAAAATTAAAATAAATGGTAAGAACGTCCAAACAGGATCCATCTCAAGTTATTATAAAGCAAAAGAAATCGCAAATGTACTCAAAAGCTGGATAACAGAAGGTAAATTTTATCTAACATCTTGTGTAGCTCCCCTGCCATCAGAGGAGAAAATAAATAATTTAGATATTCTGAGCCGGGAGGAAGCACAATGACTACTAGAAAAATTGTGTTAACTTTTCCAGAAAATAGAGTTACAAAACCTATTGCCTACAAATTAGTCAAGGACTTTGACCTGGAATTTAATATATTGCGGGCAGAGATAACCCCTGATATGGAAGGAAAGATGCTAATCGAAGTTAAAGGTAGCAAAGATCAAATTGAAAGGGGAATCAAGTACTTAATCAAAGAACAAATATCCGTACAGGAAGCAGCAAAGGATATAATACTTGACAAAGACCAGTGTGTTCATTGCGGCTTATGTACCTCTCTCTGTATTACAAAAGCTCTAAGTTTAGACAAGCAGAGCTATAAATTAATTTTTGAAAAAGACAAATGCATTTTATGCGGACTTTGTCTTAATGCCTGTCCGGTACAGGCAATAAAGTTAACAATTTAATTCATCTTTACTCATTAATAATTCCAGGCTTATCTTTAAAAAACCGCATTCCGACAAAACCAGCCCTGCAACAAATCTTCGGAATTAGTTCTTGTCCTTTATTTTCCTAACTTATTGTATAATATTAACAGCATAGAAATTGCTCATAGTTAGAGAAAAATGATAAAAATAAAAAAGTATAAAAAAAACTATTTATTCATAATATTTTTTTTACTTCTTGCAACAATATTTTTATTATTGCAGCCCCAAAAAATCTCAGCCGGCAGCAGCTCCTGCACAGGTGTCAAAGCTGGTGACAGAATAAGAAACATCTATCTATTAGAAGAAGGTGGCACCAAAGAGATTACTAACTTTTATGTCTGCAACATAGAAGGAATAATAGATCCTTCTATCTCCAACTATGTAAAAAAGTGCCTGGACAAATCACAAATAGCTAATTATGGCCTTATTATAACAATGGACACTCCCGGGGGGCTGGAAGATTCAATGAGAGATATCGTAAAAAACATGCTGAACGCCAGTATCCCGGTAATAGTTTTTGTTTACCCTGAGGGATCAAGAGCTGCTTCAGCAGGAGTATTTATAACTTATGCAAGCGATATAGCTGTTATGAGCCCGGGTACAAGCATAGGCGCTGCTCACCCGGTAAATTTAGGAGGTGAGGAACAAATATCAGAAGAGATGATGGATAAAGTAGTAAATGACTCTGTTTCATTTATAATAAATCTTGCTCATTCTAAAGGCAGAAATGCTGATTGGGCAGAAAAGGCAGTCAGGGAAAGTGTCTCTATTACTTCCATGGAGGCTTTAGAGCTGGAAGTAATAGATTTTACTGCTTCCGGTTTAGAGGAACTCCTGGAAAAGATTGATGGTAAAACCCTGGAAAAACAAAACAATACCTTTCTTTTAAACAGTGCGGCAGCTATGACAGAAAAAATTGAAATGAGTTTTGTATCCAGGTTTCTGCATATAATATCCAACCCTAATATAGCATATCTGTTATTTATGATAGGAATATTTGGCATAATCTATGAATTTTCTCAGCCTGGCTTGGGCATTTCTGGAGCAATAGGTGTTATCTTTATAATATTGGGGTTATATTCTTTTAGCATCCTTCCGATAAATTATGCCGGCCTCGGCTTAATTATTTTAGCAATAATTTTGTTTATACTGGATGTAAAACTCGGGTTAGGAGGAATAATGTCTATAGCAGGTATTGCCTCTATGCTTTTAGGATCTTTTTTGCTTATTGATTCAGATGCTCCTTATCTTAAAATAGCTACAAGCTTAATAATAGGTATAACTGCTGTAATATCAGGGTTTTTAATTATTGCAATCAGAGCAGTGTACAAAGTTCACAAAACAAAACCTGTTACAGGAAAGTCAGGCCTTATTGGAGAAAAAGGTGAGGTCCTGGAAGTTTTAGAACCAGTCGGCCAGATTAAGATTCATGGAGAAATCTGGAAAGCGCTGTCTGAGGACAGCGAAAGAATTAAAAAAGGTGAAAAAGTTTTGGTTATATCTATTGACGGTTTAACCCTGCATGTTAAAAAAGCAAAAAATGAAAATACAAAAGATCATCCCACCGAAAAATAGTTTAATGCATAAAATTTAAATATGCTGTAGAATAATATCCATACAATGTTGCAACTTAATCAAATTTTATTAAGTGCCATTTAAAAATTATGACTATTTATTAATAATAAGCTTCATTAATAACCAACAAGGAGGTCTGAATGTATGTAGGAACTACAATGGCAATAGTGATTGCCGCAATTTTTGTTGTAATAATTCTTGGCTCTGCTATTAAAATCCTTAAAGAGTATGAAAGAGGAGTAATATTTAGATTTGGCAGGCTTAGAGGTGCAAAAGGCCCCGGAATATTTTTAATAATCCCTTTTGTAGATAAGATGGTAAGAGTTAGTCTTCGTACGGTTACAATGGATGTTCCGCCTCAAGATGTTATAACAAGAGACAATGTGCCTGTAAAAGTAAATGCAGTAGTATATTTTAGAGTAATGGACCCCGGAAAAGCTATTGTAGAAATAGAGAACTATGTTGTTGCAACTTCACAAATAGCACAAACTACTCTAAGAAGCATATTGGGGCAGGCAGAACTGGATGACTTACTTTCAAAAAGAGAAAAAATCAATAAAGAGCTTCAGTCTATAATAGATGAGCAGACAGACCCATGGGGGGTAAAAGTTTCTACTGTGGAAATAAAAGATGTAGAACTTCCTCAAACCATGCAAAGAGCAATGGCAAAACAAGCAGAAGCAGAGAGGGAAAGAAGAGCTAAGGTTATAAATGCAGAAGGAGAATTTCAGGCTTCTGAAAAATTATCCGAAGCAGCAAAAGTCCTTGGCGAGTTCCCGATATCTGTTCAGCTGAGATTTTTACAAACCCTCAGGGAAATAGCAACCGAACAAAATTCAACTATTGTATTCCCTGTGCCTGTGGATTTTATCAGCACTTTTTTGGATAAGATTGGAAGTATTGGCAGCAGCGCCAAAGATAAAAGTTAATCGGTGCCAGATTAAGGAACATTTAATATTTCTTAGCCATCAAATATAAAATTGGTAATTTTAGTATAAACAAACCATGTTGCTGTAAGTGACAGAGTTAAGGCATCTAATTTTTTAAGCAAACAAATGTTCGCCGTTAATGAAAAATACCCTGATATTTATTTGAAAAATAATATCACCGGAAGAAAAACTATTTTAAGAAAACTGGAAAAAAAAGATTTAGATAAATCTTTGGTGTGGCTTAAAGATCCATGCGTTAATAAATTTTTGAGCCAGGATTTTAAGAACCTTACAATAGAACATGAAATCCAGTGGTTTAGAAGAGTCCAGAATTCCCAAAAAGATATTGTCTTTGCCATAGATACGAAAGACAACCATGTGCATATCGGGAATTGCGACCTGCGTAAGATTAACTGTATAGAGAAAAGTTGTGAGCTGGGTATAGTAATCGGCGAAAAAAAATATTGGAATAAGGGCTATGGATTAGATGCTGTAAATAATCTGATTGATTTTGCATTTAATAAATTAAATCTGAACTGCATTGAACTGAATGTCTATAAATATAATCACCGGGCAATAAAACTATATAAAAAATGTGGTTTTAAAGGAAAAAAGGTTCTAAAGAAAAACCATTTTTATGATGGAAAGTACTGGGATACTCTTGTGATGGAAATTAAAAATGAAAAAACGCTTAACCGCTCCATACAGTAACAGTATTCCTTCTCTATTCAATGCAATAAAATTTTATGCTAATATCATAACAAACATGGTCATTAATCCAGAGAGACTTTTAATTAACACAAATAATAAATAAATTTTATGCATACATATAGAAGAAGGGGCAGGGTCGGGCCGACAGCTATTTTCTTTGCAGTATTATTTACTCTGGCTACAATTGGTTTGGGATGTTTGCTGTATTTAGACAAGGGTAAATTCTGGGATTTATTGCCGCCTATAAGCATCATAATAATTGTTGCAAGTTTAATTCTTGCTGTGTTTAATTTTGTTAAAAGAACAGCAATAAGCTACATTTTTATTCTGTTCTTCATAACTTTTCTTTCAGGTTTAATTCTCTCCAGTATCTTTGGGCCATTCGCTGCTTATAATGAAGCAAAAAAAAATTTTGATGCCACGCAGTATACTGAATCAATAGATAAATTTAAAATAATTTTAGATGACTACCCCAATAGCAAGTATGCAGATGATTCCCTGGAAAATATTTCATATGCTTACTATTATGGTGGTAACTATAAAAAAGCAATTTTATATTTTGAAAAAGCAATAGACCAAAACATAATCCAATCTTCCGATTTTGAAATTAAAAATATTTTTGCTGATTGTTATTTAAAATTAGCTGAAAATTATTACAATGAAAAAAAATACACAGAATCAGCAGGGAATTATCTAAGCGCAATTGAGATTCTCAGTGATATTATCGTTAATTTCCCAGACACTAACGAAGCCTTTATTTCAACATACAAGATTCCTGAGTATTTGTACAATACAGCTAAATGCTACAGGTACAACAATGATTTGGACAGTGCAATCAAAATCCTGACAAATATTATCAACAGCTACCCTGAGAGTAAATGCGCTGCCGATGCAAATTTGCTTTTATTTAGTACTTACATTGACAAATCCATGGAATTAAAAAACAGCCATAAACATAAAGAGAGTGTTGAAGAATTCTTAAAAATATTAGACTTGGAATATCAAAACAACTACGGCTATATGTTAAATTACTACAAAGAAAAAATATTTTCTGATGTTCCCCCGGATATTCTCAAGGATACTGCAAAGAATATGTACCAGCAATGTGAGTACGAGAAAGCTCTTTTTATCTGCAATGCTGCCATTGATTATAACCCTGAGTTTGAAGAAGAATTTACTCAGTATATAGTTAACTGTAAAACAAAAATTATAACTTCTTCAAGCCACGATGAAATTAAACAGCCAGAGCCAACCAGAAAAATATATAGCCCCGAGATGAGCAGGCTTGTCGTTGAAAACAACACAAGTTTTGACTTAACCGTATATTTTGATGGACCGGAATACAGAATAGAGAAATTAGAGCCAGATTCAAAAATAGAAATAGAAATTAAAGCTGGAAAATACAGCATAGCAGCCGAGCTGAAAACTTCAGAGATCACTCCTTATTTTGGGATAATAACTTATGAAGAAAACCAAAAATA
>CAYMPQ010000050.1:0-6273 GCA_964392345.1 uncultured Actinomycetota bacterium | reverse complement strand
CTTCAGAGATCACTCCTTATTTTGGGATAATAACTTATGAAGAAAACCAAAAATATCTGCAGCCATTCAGCAGCATGCCTGATTGAGCACCTTAAAAAAATGATTACTTTTCTATTTCTTTCAAGCTACCTGCAATCAGGGCTTTAAAATTATCATCTAAATATCCCTTGACATAGGTTTTATCATTCTCCCTGTCTACGCCCAGATTCATTTCTAATTTAGCTAAAAGGTTTTCCAATATACCAGCTGCAGCCTTTATCCTTTTTAAGACACATTCCTCATTTTCTGATTTCAAACTCTTTACTATTTCATCAACAGTTGCGTTGAACTTGTCAAATGCATCTTTAAGGGCGCCAGTAAAACCAGCTTTTTGCCAGAACCACCTTCCGCTATTTTTTTTGTTATACAGATTTAAAAGCCCAAACAAGTACTCTATATCTGTATTTTTATTCTCGCCAATATTTTTGATTACAGCCATCCTTCTGGACATCGAGGACATTCTTCTAAGTTTTTTAAAATCAATCATATCTCACCCGCTTTTTAGATTTAACAGCTTAATAAATATAATACCTCAAAATCAACAAGAGTAAAACAATAAATACTACACACAAGATATAAATTTACTGTTTTTTACAAAATATCTGAGCAATTTATCTTTACCGTTTTTTATTCCAATTCTCTCTGAAACTGATATTTCTGAATCTCTAATTTTTCTTTCAACATTAAAAATGCTTAATCCGCCCTTAATTTTTGTTAGATCTTTTTCATTATCATTGCCATCTATACCTAACGCCATTGTTAATTTGCCGGGTCCATTTGTAAGATTTATTTTTTCTTTAACTCCTCTTCGTTCCCTCATAATATCTATACCCCAGCAAGGTTCCAATGCCCTTATAAGCACAGCTCCAGGTTTCCCTTTCTCCTCAGTTACTGTATTTAAGAGATAATACATGCCATAACATAAGTAAACATATGCTGTACCTGGCTGGGCAAACATTACTGCAGCTCTTGCTGTTGCCCCCCTAAAAGCATGGCTTGCTGGATCACTTTCGCCGTAATAAGCTTCAGTTTCAACAATTATCCCTCCTGCTTCTTTGCACCCATTAACTTTTATCAGTGCTTTGCCAAGTAACTCTCTGGCAACAATCGAAGTATCTCTGCTATAAAAATCCTTTTTTAATATCTTGCAATCAACATAATTTTTATAGTTCATCTTCTACACCAAAAAACCTTCTTCAAATATTTTGTTAAATAAAATTATATTAAAAATCTCACCTCTATGATATCTTAAATTTCACGACTCAGAAAGATTTTCTGCACTTAGCAGCTGGGGTAAAAAAAAGAAAAAAATTTTATTGAATTTAAAAAAATTTTTTTGTATATTACATTAATAATTAATAGTATGTATTGATTGCAATATATAAGCAGTATAAGTTTGCAAACCAAAAATATTAGAAAGGAACCAAATGGAAGTAACTATAGATGAGGAACTTTGTACTGGATGCGGATTATGTGAAGAAACTTGTCCAAATGTTTTTAAACTAAACGAAGACACCGATGTAGCAGAAATAATTAAAACTGATTATGATGAGTATGACGAAGAATGCATAAAGGAATCAATAGAAAACTGCCCTACAGAAGCAATAATCATTGAATAGCTCTTCGCAGCAGGCAAGAGCAAACAGTTAGTAATTTTTAAATTTAATAGAGATTGTTAAGAGTATGTTTCTGCTTTGCTGTAACATATTTTTAGTTTTACATTTCATATTGTTATTTATTTTATTATAATCAATAATTAACTACTGGCTAAAAGTTAGTTTTCCTAAATTTATGTATTTTAAAATTATAATAGAGCTCCTGGGCGGGTTAGCCCTCTTTATTTTTGGTATCAACAGACTTAGCACAAGTCTGCGAAGAATCGCTTCTAATAAATTAAAATCAATAATTAATATCCTAACAAAAAAATCATGGTCAACTCTATTGGTCGGAGTTTTTACTACCATGCTTATCCAAAGCAGCAGCGCAACATCTGTTATGACCGTAGGATTTGTCAATGCAGGGCTCATAACTCTCAGACAGGCAATCGGCATTGTAATGGGGGCAAATATTGGGACCACAATTACCGCCCAGATAGTATCTTTCAAAATAGACATGCTTTCCTTTCCGATAATAATCATAGGTTTTCTCTTCTATTTTATAGGCAAAAGAAAAAGATATAAAAATGCTGGAATGGCTTTAATTGGGCTTGGTATTCTCTTCCTCGGAATGACTGTAATGAAAGAAGCACTGGCGCCATTAAGAGATAATGAAATCTTTAAAAACTTCCTTTTAACTTTCAGCAGGAATCCGTTCCTTGGAATCCTGGCAGGGTTGCTTTTAACTACTCTTCTCCAGAGCAGCTCAGCTACAATCGGATTGTTAATTGCTCTTGCAAGCCAGGGTTTAATACCTATTGAAGCAGCTATTCCTATTTTATTGGGAGACAATATCGGTACCTGCTCCACTGCCTTAATTTCCAGCATAGGAACAACTATAACAGCCAGGAGAACTGCCTTCTCCCATCTTATGTTCAATATTTTTGGAACTATGATATTTGCAATGCTGTTATACGTTTTCAAGCTTCAACAATTTATAGTTGGGTTAACTGGAAGCAGTGTGCCCCACCAAATAGCAAATATGCATACCGGTTTTAATATTGTTACTGTACTAATTCTATTTCCTTTAATTGGATTTTTTGAAAAAACAGTTACGTGGCTTTTCCCGGGAAAAGATGTTGTAGTCCATAAAAATGCACTATTCCTGGATACAAGGCTTATTCAAACCCCTGCGCTTGCTTTAGAACAAGTAAAAAAAGAGCTGCTCAGAATTTCAAAAATATCACATGAAATGCTCAATCTTGCAATTCAAAGGCTTTACAAAAGAGAAAATATAATTGAGGAAAAAGTACTGGATATGGAGTCTGCTGTAGATAGCATAACAGAAGATATTGTATTATATTTAACTAAAGTATCACAAAAATCATTAAACTCAACTGCTTCAAGAAGACTGACCAACTTGCTCCATATGGCCTATGATGTAGAGAGAGCTGCTGACCATTGCGAAAGCATATTATATCTGACACTCGTAAAAGAAGAAAATAAAATGTCGTTTAGCAAAAACGCAACAGAAGAGTTAGAAGCTATACACAGCAAAACAGATAGCATGTTCAAAACACTAATATCTGGCCTTGAAAATGATGACCAAACAAAATTTGAACAATGCGAAAAACTTGAATCAGAATTAGACGAAATGGTTAAAGAAGCAAGGATAAATCACCTAAAAAGGCTCCGGAGCGGCCAATGCATGCACTTATCAGGAGTGGTTTTTTCAGATATCATATTGCATCTCGAAAGAATTGGTGACTTGCTGCATGGTATATCAAGAAATATGATAGAAAAAAATTAAACAATTCTCACTTTTGATTTACTATTATCCATTAGAGTCTTCCTAATATTGCTGATATACTCTGCTGGATTTTCGGAATTAAAAAAAGCGGACCCCACTACTAAAATATTTGCTCCTGCGTTTGCTGCCAATGGTGCGGTTTTATTATTTATTCCACCATCCACCTGAATTTCAATAGTCTTGTTTGTGTTGTTAAGTCTCCTGTATTCTTCAATCATATCTTTTAGCTTTCCAATTTTGCCTGTCATCTCATAAATAAATTTTTGGCCGCCGAATCCCGGGTTAACCGTCATTATCAGCACCATGTCTAAAAGCTCTAAAACATTTTCAATACAGCACAAAGGAGTGGATGGATTTAAGGAAACGGCAGTTTTTAAACCTGCCTTTTTTATATAGTTTAGCGTCATGTCAAGATGCGGGCATTCTTCTATGTGTACATTTATAAGATCAGCTCCGCTTTCAATAAAACTATCCAGATGCTTGTCAGGGTCCTTGATCATAAGATGCGTATCTAAAAATAGTTTTGTATTTTTTCTAATGCACCTTACGACAGGAGGTCCAAAACTTATGTTTGGGACAAAGCTTCCGTCCATTATGTCAAGATGCAGCATGTCAGCCCCGGCTTCTTCAACTTTTTTTATCTCTTTTCCCAGATTAAGAAAATCACAATCCAGTATTGATATAGAAAGTTTAAGTTTTACATTCTTTTCCGGCATTTTTATTTTCTTCCTACCTATCTCCAATGATTAAAAACTAATATTTTTACTGCTTCTGTTTTTAAGTTTCCATAAATAATGATTTAAACATTTTCACAGTAACTAATCATTTTAATACATTACAGCCAAAATTCAAAAGATTTATAGATTTTTAAGAGAATATAAACCTAAAAGAGTAAAGTCTCCAAAAGTTCGTTTTTATCATATCAGGGGTTTTTTATCTTCATTTTGGTTTCTGGGTATTAGAGACAATGGAAGACATTATTACCGGAATTTAATTTTATGGGATATTATTCTTATTCATCAAGCTCCGACAATGAATAAAACAATTCCTCCTGCAAGTGCAATACTTGCAAAGACATAGCACACTATTGCTGCTGCCTTATCGCTCATATTTTTATTGAGCTTCTTCTTGACCAACCTAATTATTGCAGGCGGTCTTTTGATTGCGACATAATATACAAATGCTGCATATAATATGCATGCTATTCCTCCAATTATGTAACCCATTTATAATAACCTCCTCTCCTTATATTCTATGTTCTTATATATACTTATAACTATTATTGAAGTCCTTTTATTATTCTAGGTGCCAGCAAAGCATATACTGCTCCGCATATAACCAATATAATACCGATAAAGAGTATCAACTGGGGCCATGTGCCGCTTTTTGACAGTATCATATCATTTGCCCTATATGCCCAGTAAAATGGTGACCAGTAGAAGAATATCTTCCAGTTTCCTGTGACGAATTCATATCCTGCGATAGACCCGGCCATCGGCAAAAACATAAGTTTAACACTGCCTGCCGCTTCCATAACATCGTCACTATTTATGCCCTGTATAAATCCTATCATTAAACTCAATATTGTCGACGAAAAGACAACTAAAGCCGCCTGGCCCAAGTTGACATTATAAAAGCCAGTTATCAAAAGACATGCAATGGACGAAACAAGCGCAATAACCATGCCTGTAAGACTCTTACCCAATATAAAGGCGCTGCGTGAAGTGGGTGTTACATTTATTGCGCTTACAGTGTTGTCCATCTTTTCTTCGACTATATTCATAGCAATAAGCATACCTGCCAGCATGGAAATCAAAAGCAGCAACATATTTACCAGCATCTTTTTTAGCGGCGGAACTGTTCTACCAAATTCAATTATTTCTGAGCTGGCATCTTCCAGCTGTACATCTGATTCATACAGCACATTTAGAAGCTTGGCATATTCCAGAACCGATTCGGGCTCATTTCCCTGAGTCATAATATAGTAGCCATTATCTTTTGGCAGTATTCCGACTACATCATCTCTTGCCATAACCCTATCCTCAACTCTTTGCTTGTCACTAAATAGTTCAACATGGGCAAAGTCATCAAAGTAGGCCGCCTGCTTAAGGTTTTCATTTTCTACCAGAGCAAAATTTACGCTGGTATCATTAATGCCAGGTGATAGAAAATTAATTCCCACAGCAAGTATCAAAGGGATGATCATCATGTACAATGTCATAAATTCCCGTGTGTTTACCCTTATATCTCTAATAAAAATAATCCATATTTTTTTTAACATCATTATTCCCCCTTATACGCTTAGCGTTTTCTTAAATCGAATATTTGTGATAGCAAACAGTATTATTCCCACCGCTAAGAATCCAGCACTTACGATCAGCGGATATGCAATGTCACCATTTGGCAGAATAATCTCTTTAAAGCCCTGTAGTAATGGATATGAGGGTATTATTTTTATCCAAAAAGGATCCCAGCCAGGTATAAAATATGCTATGCTGGGAACCATCATGATAATCAATAATAAATAAATGACGCCAAAAGCATTCGTCAAATTCTTATAAAAGCTGGCAATGAGCAATCCCAGCGAAGATGCAAAAAATCCAGTTGTGAGTAGCAACAACAGCAACAGGCCATAGTTTATCCTAAATCCCATAATAGGCATGATTATGATTATGCCTGAAACAACAGATGTGAGTAAAACTACAAAAATCTTACTCATTAAATACTGCCAAACAGAGGATGCGGTTACTGCATAGGCCTCTATAACGCCTTCCTTTTTATCCAGGAATATATAAGACGCCATAATAAACATGCCCATAAGGCTGCCGC
>CAYMPQ010000049.1:10003-13052 GCA_964392345.1 uncultured Actinomycetota bacterium | reverse complement strand
AAATATAATAAAAAAAGGATTTATGTTGCAGCAATAATTATTATTACAGCTGCTGCAGCATTATATTCTACATATTATTATTTTAAGATTTATTTGACAAAGCCAAATTTTGATGATGAATCATTTAATTTTGTATCCAGTGACTTGAGTGAATATATAAAACCTGGTGAACAAATAACGTATATAATAAGTTATAAGAATACAGGAAACAGGGATGTAGATAATTTAGAAATAAAGTCAAAGGTACCGGAGCATACAGTTTTTATAGCATCAAACTATGATGAAATTTTAGAAAATACCAATGGAGCATTAACTTTTAAAGTTGGTTGTGTTGAAAAGAATAGAGGGGGAGCAGTAGCTTTTACAGTAGAAGTAAATAAACCAATGAATGATGGTACTTTAATTGTGTTTGATGGGGCGAAACTTAATTATAAGATTGGTCAGGATACTTTTAATAAAGATATCAATGCAGGCTTAAGTAATAAAGTTGAAAGCAGTCCTGATCTGAGCAGTTTTGATTTGGAAGCTATTGATGTAAATGGCGGGGTATTAAGATTAGGCGACATAATACAATATAAATTAGTGGTAAAAAATACTGGTGATATGAATGCTACTCATGTTGGGGTCAAAAGTGACTTGTCAAAAAATGTAATTGTAATTGAAAATTCTATCACAGATTCAGGTGAATATAAGGGTGGCAGTGTATTATGGAATATTGATAATTTAGAAATAAATAAACCTAAAACTTTTTCATTTAAAGTTGAGGTAAAAGATGATTTAACTGCTGAAGAAATTATTACCAATAATAGTATCTTGAAATATGGGCCTGATGTTATCACTGAAAAAACAGTAGAAGAAGAATTAAGCCTTTTTACTGATTTAACTACATCAGAAGTATTTTTATACGATATAAATGGTGGACACCTTTGGGCCGGCGAGACCGTAGGTGTAAAGATTGTCATTAGAAATACTGGTGAAAAAACAGAAGAAAGTTATAGACTTATTTGCCCCATACCAGGAGGTGCAACTTATATCAGCAGGTCAGGCACTGCTGAGGGAATTAGCTGGAGTGATGATATAAGAGGATTGGTATGGGACTTAAAAGATCTTGGAGTAGGAGAGGGAAAAGAAATAACTTTTAACATGCATGTAAATGAAAGTTTGGTTAATTCAGGGGGGACAGTAGCTACTGATTTTAAGATTGAAAGCAGCAATGGTGAGATAGAAATACCATCCAGGAGTATAAATGTTAGAGGGCATGTTAACATGACTATTGTAGCAATGGGTGATTCTTTAATAACCAAGTCTAATTGGGTGCAGACATTTGACGAGCTTCTGGAAGCTAATTATCCATATGCTGATTATAATACAATTGCAAGTGCAAAAGGTGGTGAAATGGCCAGTGGTGGATATAGAAGATTTGACAGTACTGTTGCTGTGCATAATCCACAAATAATTATAATAGCTTATGGAACTAATGATACAGGACCTGGTGTCTCAGGATTTGAAGCTAATCTGGAAGGCATTGTAATTAAATCAAAAAATTTAGGTGCCAGAGTATTTATTAATCTTATTGGTCCTATTGGTTGGCCCGGAAAAGAAGATTATCCTGCAACTAATGATATAATTAGGAAGGTTGCCTCAAAACATGGTGCAGTTGTTATAGATGTGTTAACCCCGCTTTCACAAAATCCAGGGGGGTATTTTGTTGATGGAATGCATTATAGTTCCGCAGGCGCTTCAGTTGTGGCGCATACAGTGTTCAGCTATGTCTCACAATATTTAGGTGATATTGGCCAGAGATTGTAATATTTTGGGGGTAAAATATGATGTGGAAGGTTTGGCTAATTAAATTTTTATATTATATTTTTTTTGGGTTCATTTTTATACTGGCTATTCTCATCTTTTTGAATATAGTCGGTGTTGATTTTTACAAAGGGCATGTTGGAGATTATATATATAGGATAATTAAAAATTTAAATTTTTAATTATCCTGGCTTGTCTTCATTTTGATATCTCTTTTTTTGAAAAGTAATCTGTTATATAAGGCCTTACGCTATATGTTATCCCACCAATTATTCCGACAAATATTAGCATTGCAAAAAGTATTAATGAGCACAAAGCAGCTTTTTCGTTACCTACTCCCATTGCTACCATAATGTAAACTATAGAGTTTTCTCTTAATCCTATCCCACCTATTGAGATTGGTATCATAGCAATGATAGCGACTACAGGGACGATGAATATAAAAGTTGTTAAACTAAGATTAATGTTAAGGGATTTGGCTGCGAGATAGTAATTTAGTATTACTGCAAACTGGAGCAGGAAGCTGTAAATTAGAACTTTGACAAGTGCCATCTTATATCTCTTAAAGCTTAGAAATGTATTGTAAGTATTACTTAATTTTTGTTTTAATTTTCCTAAGAATTTAATTTTTTTTACAAGTTTTTCCAACCTTAAGATTGATGGATTTATTATAATAAATCCTAACATTAAGCATATTACAAAAAATATTATTATTGGTATTATGATTGACTGTCCCCCTATTGCGGTAAATCCTAAAAATAGTGCTATGACAGCATATGTCGCCGCACTTATAATTCCTGAAAATCTCTCAACCACAATTATAGAAGCAGAAGTCCCCAAAGGCTTGTTGGCTTTTTTTGCCACATCGTAAGTTCTAAAAACATCTCCTCCTATTGTGGAGGGCAAGAAGTTATTAAAGAAAAATCCAATAAGAACTGTAGAGGTTAAGGACCTTGTGCTTATGTTGATTTTTTGTGTATGCAGCAAGATCTTCCATCTGACAGCAGTTATCCATATTCCAAATATATGGGTGGAAGCCGAAAGGATCAGCCATGGGATACTTACTGTTTTTAGTATTTTTATTAAACTTTGTATATCTTTAAATTGCGTTTTTATAAGAAAAGCAATTAGAGTTATGCTGACTGCTATTCTAAGAAATGAAAATATTTTTTTCTTGTTTCTTTTTAAAAAAAATATTATTTTTGCCATTTTTAAGTTAATTGTTTTTTCTTGATTTTATCAC
>CAYMPQ010000049.1:5398-9903 GCA_964392345.1 uncultured Actinomycetota bacterium | reverse complement strand
TCCATTTTTGCAGCTTAGTATGCTGTTTCTGCCAATGTATACTCCTTCTTTTATTATTATCCCCTGATTATCCATGCCTTTAGCGTCCAACATGCAGTTATCATCAATCACTACATTATCCTCAATTGATATCTTGCATGGGTGCCTTATAGCTATAGATTTACCAAAACTTACTCCTTTCCCAACCTTTTTAAATAAAAGGGGGTAGAAAAAATTTCTAAGGAAAATGCCTATTGCTCCCGGCGTATTCTGGAACAGAGTTATTATCAGCTCATATTTTAATAAGCTAAGGATGTTTCTTTTGCCAACAAATAAATCCATATATTTAGAAACCTTTGACTGCTTCTTTGAAAAAAGTTGTTTTTGTATTTTATCTTCGTATTTAGTATTTATTTTATCGTCTCCTGTCTCATATTATTTTTTAAATATATCCATTATCCATATACCATTTTGCTGTAGCATGTAGTCCCTTTTCCAGGCTAAACGCAGGGTTGTAGCCAAGAATTTTTTTAGCTTTGGAAATATCAAAAGCCCTGTTTTTTTTAAAAAAGGCTACTCTCCTGCGATAAAGAGGAGGTTCCTTTTTTAAAGGTTTGTAAATGTATTCTACTGCAGAAGATAAAATTTCTACAGGTTTGTACGGCAGGTGAATTTTAGGCGGAGGGACATCAAATTCTTTGGCAATAAGCATGGTTAGCTCATTTAGGGTTACATATTTTTCTCCGCCGATAATAAAAACCTCGCCTATTGCTTCCTTTTTTTCAGATGCCAAAATAAAGCCGTTGACTAAATCATCAACGTATACCATGTGGTATAAGGCATTGCCGGAACCAAGCATAAAAAATCTTTTTTTAGCTATCATCCTAAACATTTTTAAAAGTCTAAAATCTCCCGGCCCATATATAGCACATGGCCTGATAATGGAGGCAGGTAAATTTTTCTCTTTTATATATTTTAAGACTTCTTTTTCAGCTTTACATTTAGATTCCTGATAAACATCCCCCGGGCTGTAAGGAGTTGTTTCGTCTGCCGGTGGATTTTTGATTGAGCTTGTAACCCCAATAGTACTGCAGTGAACAAGCCTTTGGATTTCATGCTTTAAGCATGCTTCTATTATATTTTTTGTACCGCCATAGTTTACATCCCAGTAAGTCTTATTCGGAAGATTTGCTTCTCTGAAAGCAGCAGCTATGTGGTAGACCCTATCTGCTCCTTTTACTGCTTTAAATACGCTGCCTTTGTCCGTAATATCGCCGGTTACTATTTCAGCGCCAAGCTTCTTTAAGGTGTCTATTTTGCTAGCAGATCTTGCCAGCACTCTTACATTTATATCCTGACTTATCAATTTTTTTACTAAATGGCTGCCAGTAAAACCACTGCCGCCTGTTACGAGAGCTTTCATTGTTTCTCCTGCTATTTTCTTAAACTGTCCTTTATAAATATTCCCAGATATTCTTTGGGGACTCCCATAAATGTCTTTCTCCAAATTCTATCACAATCTTTGCATGGGCTGAACTCTTTTATTTTTCCTGTTTTAAATTTTTTTCTAACCTCTTTTATCGCCTGATTATTAAAAATCTCACTGATAGGATTTTTGTTGACATCTCCAATAAGAATTTTGCCATCAAAATCCTGAGGGCATAGATATACTTTTCCGTCATAGAAAATTGTTAGAGAATACCATGGAAATGTGCATGGGATAAGTTTGGTGCCTTTATAGCTTACTTTTTTAATTCCATTTAGTTTAAGCAGTCCCCCCCAGTTGTGCGGAGTTCGTACTATTAATTTATCCAGCGGGAGATTATTAAAATTAATTATGAATTTCTTTTTCTGCTCCTCAAAATTTTTAGATGTCAGCTCCTCGTCAAATTCCATTACCTGAACTATGGTAAATGGTTTTGTAGAATTTAATTCTTTTTTTATTTTTAAAAATGTGATTATGTTGTTTAAACTTTTTTCGTAGCTTGCGCCTGCCCTGTTTTTTTCATAAGTTTCTTTAGTGTAGCCATCAAAAGAAAATGAAATTAAATCAAGCCCTGATAATATTATTTCCCTGCTGAGGGCAGGTGTTAAAAGAGTGGAGTTGGTGTGGATCCTTGTTTTTATATTACTGGCGCGTGCATAAGAAATAATGTCTATTAAGCGGGGATGAAGAAGCGGCTCTCCTCTGTGGAATAGATTTACATCATATGCATAATCTTTTACTTCATCTATTATTTTTTTATATAGGTCAAAGTCAATATCCCCTTTTAAATGCTGAGGTATATCCTTGTTCACGCAAAGCCTGCATTTTAGGTTGCACCTGCTTGATAGCTCGATCCATAATCTTACAGGAGGGCAGTTGCAATGGATTTTTCTAAAAAGATATGTTGAATATATTCTTATCAGGCTGAAAAAGCATTTTATTCTTTTCATTTTTTAATTGAAGTGTGTCTTCTTGAAGTTCTTAATCTATTATTTCTTTTATGACGTATATGTCTTTATTTGAACTTTCGTGGTAAGTTCTCATCATAAGCTCTCCTAAAAGTCCCATGGTAATGAGCTGTATCCCGGCAAGTATCATAAATATTGCCAGTATAAATAACGGCCTGTCGGCCAAACCCTGATTAAAAAATAATCGGCCTATAACTAAATATGTAGTTAATATGGATCCTACGGTACCAGTAAAAACTCCCAGCAATCCAAATATTTGCATTGGCTTTTTTGAGTAAGTCAGTAAAAATTTAATGGTTATTATGTCTAGTATAACTCTCATGGTTCTTGAAATGCCATATTTAGTCTTACCGAACTTTCGGTTATGGTGGCTAACAGGGGTTTCTGTTACTTTTGCTCCAATTCCGCTTGCTATTGCTGGGATATACCTGTGCATCTCTCCATAAAGTTCAATGTTTTTTATTACCTCTTTCCTATATGCTTTAAGTGTGCATCCGTAGTCATGGAGATGTACCCCAAAAAGAATTGAAATTATTTTGTTTGCTGCTATTGAAGGGATTTTTCGGGATATCATTTTATCTTTTCTATTTTTTCTCCATCCGCTTACTATGTCGTATCCCTTATCCATTTTCTTTAGTATTTTTGGAATATCTTTTGGATTGTTTTGAAGGTCAGCATCAAGGGTTATTATTATATCACCATGTGAGTAATCAAACCCGGCCTTCATTGCAGCTGTCTGACCAAAATTTCTTCTAAATTTTATTATTTTATATGCATTGTTTTTCTGATGGATTCTTAATAATTCCTCATATGTCCCATCAATGCTTCCATCATCAATAAGAACTACCTCATAGCTTTTGCCAAGCTTTGGCAGAACTGATTCCAGGTTTTTATACAGTGAATCGATGCTTTGTTTTTCATTATAGATCGGAATCACTATGGATAAATCAATTTTGTTTTCTTTGCTCTTGTTACTGCTCATAAAGGTTATCCTCTTTTCTTGCCTTGCCGTACCAGGTGATAAATTTTTCCAGTCCTTTTTCTATAGACGTTTTAGGTTGATATTTTATCATCTTTTTAGCTTTTCTGATATCAGCGCAAGTCGTAAATACGTCCCCCGGCTGAAAATCTGCATAACGGGTGAGAGGCTCTTTACCTATTGTTTTCCCTATTAAATTTACAAGGTCCGATAGTTTAATTGGTTTTGAGTTGCCAAGATTTATAATTTCATAGCCGCTTATTTTATCAAGACTATCAGTAAGAGCAGCTATTATGTCTTCTATGTAGGTATAGTCCCTTGAAGAGGTCCCATCGCCAAATATTTCTATGGGTTTATTTTTAAATATGTGCCTTGTAAATTTATGAATTGCCATCTCCGGCCTTTGGCGCGGCCCGTAAACTGTAAAAAATCTAAAACAAAAAACAGAGAGCCTGTAAAGATGATGATAAGTATAGCAAAGAAGCTCCCCTGCTTTTTTGGTGGCAGCATACGGGGAAACAGGGCAGTTCACTCTGTCATTTTCTGAAAAAGGTATTTTTTCATTTCCGCCATATACTGAAGACGAAGATGCAAAAATTAGTTTTTTTACCCCATATTTTTTGCAGCACTCAAGGATGTTTAAAGTTCCCAAGATATTTGTCTTTTCATATAGGTGCGGCATGCTGATTGACGGCCTTACCCCGGCTCTTGCAGCGAGATGGATGGCAATATCTATTTTACTGCATGAAAATATTTTATCTATTTTTGAAAAGTTGCAGATGTCTTCTCTGTAAAGTTTAAAGCTGCTGTTATTTGCTATATTTATAATATTGTTTTCTTTTATCTCAGGATTGTAGAAATCGTTAAAGTTATCAATGCAGATTACTTTTTGGTCCAAATCAATAAGTTTTTCACATAAGTGAGAGCCTATAAATCCTGCTCCACCAGTTACCAATATGTTCATATTAACCCAACTTTCGATTTATAACCATAAAACCCAATTGTATGGAGTTTTAAGGCCCTTTTTTAGGTAACTACAACCTTTAAAACTGCAGTAAATATATTATTAAAACGATATTAGGTTAACAAAAAA
>CAYMPQ010000049.1:0-5298 GCA_964392345.1 uncultured Actinomycetota bacterium | reverse complement strand
TGATTAATTCCTCTGGTATAGTAACAGTATGCTCTGTTAATTCCATATTTTCTAATACGAACTCCCCAATACTGTTGCTATTTATAAGAATCTCAACTTCCTGGTCAACATCAGGGTTAGCCAGCGGCATCATGGTTATATTAAGATTATAATCTGCTTGCTCTTCAAAATCTAAAAATAGCACTGATAACTTTTGATTGGCCCACGTTCCAAATTCATCCATGCCAGACCAACCATATTTTAAATAATCATAATTGTCCGGTTTATTAAATAAAAAAGTATATTTATCATCGCTAGCTTCAACTCTTATTATCTCATTTGATTCTGGCACTATATTGGGATACATTAAATAATTTCTGTTCCCACCCTCTAATGCAGGGAAAAGATATACTGAGCTGAGATTATCTTTACCTGTTATTATTTTATACTCGTTGTTTTCTTCCAGGAAATTAGAAATTAATGGATCAATATGTTCGGGTTTTTTTATAGAATAAGAGGTTATGACCCATATATTTTTATCAGGGTTTTCATTTAACACCTTTAAAAAATCAAATAAATCTCTAAGCAATGGTACACCAAAAAAATTATCATAGTAGATGCCATCTTTAAACTTGTATGGCTGCCATGAGACTTGATTACTGCTCCACATCCAGTAATCAATTTGTTTTGTATAGGGAAAAGAGTTTAAAATATTTGTAGTTATTACAATATCATCTTCTTTTAGCCTGAAACTAACATATTTACCCGGGGTCTTATTATCATAATGTAAATTATAGGTGTTGCTTGGTGAAAAGAGACTATTTACAGAATCACCGTTTTTTCTTTGAGTAATTTTAAAGTTCTGAACTGGATTTATGTAATTTAAAAGCAAGACTGTCAGCATTATAAAAATTGATAAAACAACAAATATATAATATTTGTTGTTAATTTTTGATTTTTGAAATTTTGTTTTTTTGATTTTTGAAAATATCTTTTGAATATAATGAGTAAATATTCTTGATATCTCAAATATTATATAAATGAATACAGCAATGAATATCGGGTTTATGTGATAAATATATCTCTGCTGATTGTACATATTTCCAAAACCATAAAAAACAGCATTGGAAAAGAAAATGAAATAAAGAAAAAATAGATTGAAAGGAAATTTAAAATCTACCTTCTTGTTTTTATAAATATTTAGGTAATATTCATCAGGATTTCTAAGAGGTTTAAAAAATATATATATTAGTATTAAGATACCACCATATATAAAGATACGGTATACTTCTGGATATATTATGTTAAAAATTTTGAGGAAAAAAGGTGTGTAATTAGAAAAATATTTTGAAAGAGTTCTAAGTATCGGGTTAGCGATATCTGTTCTAATAGTTGGTGAATAAAAACTTAAACCTACTTTCCAGAAAAGATCTCTATGAATTATTTCTCCTACAATTATTGCGCTTGAGATTAAAAAGGAGACGATAATATCTCTTTTGAAAAATTTCTTGAATCCTTTGTAAACAAGAAGAGGGATAAATAGAAAGATAAGAGTTATTCCCAATGTTACAATCTGAGTTGTAATAAGCATAGATATTATTGCCAGGACCTTGTAAACTTTCTTATCTTTAAAAAATCCCAGGTAGAAAAAATAGATAGTAAGTATATAGAAAAATTGGAACTCTGAGTAATATCTGGCTTCTCTTGAAAACTCGATTTGCCATGCATTTACAGCAATAACTATTGAAGCAATCAGTGCAATATACTTATTTGTTAATTCTCTTATAAATAGAAATACTAGCGGTATGAGCAATACTCCAAGTAATGCATTTAAAAACCTATATGCAAATTCATTATCCCCAAATAATAGTACTGGTATAATATTAAAATAGGCAGAAGCTATATTATGAAACATTATATTTCCTGAGGGAAGAAGAGGATATCCATATTTTAAAATTGATATTGAGCTTAAATAGGTCATTCCATCATCTCCCCAGAATGAGAGCTCGCCCAGATTTATGAACCTGACCATGATAGCGTATAAAACAGCTATGGAAAGGATGATAAGGACTGTAAGATTTGATTTTTCTTGAAGTATTTTTTTTATCTTTCTTAGCAGACTTTCTTTATCTGAAGATTTATAATTTTTGGTATCTTCGTTCATTTTTAAGATAATGGTTTTTTCAATACTGTTATAGAAATTTAAATCATTTATATTAATTTCTAATAAGTCTAAATTACTCTGACTTTTAGTTGAATATATTATAGAATATATTATAAAATAATTTTACTTTTTTTAAAAAGTGTTTTTTTCATGGTGTTTTTTTCATGGTTTTTTATAGGTATTTAGCAGCAGTTATGCAATAATACAATATAGCTTATTTTAAAGTTGCTCGTAGCTTTTTATCGGGCAATGGATGGTTGTCTATATTCTAAGGAGTTTTATATTAATAATAAAATAGAAGTATTTTTACGGAGGAGAATCTGAGAATTTTTTTGCTTATAATTTCTTTTATAAATACAATATTGTATATTTTAGTATATGCATTTTACGATTATATTTTAAACCTTTTTGGTACAATGCCACTGTCGGCAGGGTTTTTAAGTTTTATCAAGCTGGCAGTGTTGATAATAATTGGATTTTGTATCGGTCTTAATGTATCTTTACTGCTCAAGCTAAATATTGATAAAAGCTTCTTTGATATCAGAAATTTTGTAATCATCGGGTTTATACCGGCAATATGCCTGCTGCTTTCTGAAGGAACAATTACCAACTTTGTTATAGCAAAGTTTTTCGGGTCGGATAAAAAATTAACCGAACTTGTTTTTTACCTTTTTTCAAGGCAAATTATCTGGACTCTCTGGTTTGGGTTTTCTATTGGGTCATCTGTCAGGATTAATTTTAAGAAAAGACTCAAACATAAAATTACTTATAGGGCAGGCCGAACTGATGTTCATGGCGATATTTGATATATAAATACAGGATCCCAATCATGTCCAGGTATATTGGTTAGCTGTTTTTGGTCTGAGCCGTCAATATTCATAATAAAAATTTCATTCTGTCCATTAACTTTACCTTCATATGTTATAAAAACATTATCGGGTGAGATATCAGGATGACCACAATTTTCAGGATTATCGGTAAGTTTTTGTATATTCTCACCATTATCATCCATAGTGAATATATTATGATTATTTCCCTCATAGCCCATAAATGCTATTAATTTAGTATCTCTTGACATTGAAGGAACTCTTTTTCTCAAATTAAAATCTGATATTTTCTTAATATTTTCTCCATTGTAATCCATAATGTATATATCTTCGTGACCCACAGTTCCTGATTCGTACAAAACTTTATACTCAAATGGGTGGCCCCTCGGGTGCCAATCGTCTGCTCCCGGGTTAAAAGTCAGTCTTTTCATACTGCTGCCGTCACTGTTTACTCTGTATAATTCCCAGTCTCCATCAATGTACATTTCAAAGAATATATAGTTGCTGTCAAAGGACCATGCAGGATAACCATTTCTTTCAGGATTTGCAGTTATCTGAGTTTTTCCAGTTCCATCCCAGTTCATTATTAATATTTGCCAGCTTCCTCCTATATCTGATGTATAAGCTATTTTTTTACCATCTGGCGAAACCGATGGGTACATATCATTGCCAGGATAATCTGTCAGCTGGGTAAGTTCCGAGCCGTCAAGATTCATGCTGAATATATCTTCGTTCCCATTTTTGTTTGAGACAAATACTATTTTTTTTACCGCATATTCTGTATCTAAGGGAATGGAAATGCCGCTTTTTAATTTACTTCTGCTCACGGCCCATCCTTTTATTTCAATTTGTCCGCTGCCAAAATTTGCTTCCATGGAAGCTATAGTGTTTGATTCTTTTCTCTCTCCTTCTACTGTTATGTCTCTTTTTACTAATTGGTATTGCCCGGCTGGTGAATGCGCATAAACATAGAATGAATGCATGAAACCCGGCTCAAGGCTGCTTGTATCATATGTAAGTGAATATCCGCTCTTAGTATAATTTTCATTGTTCAAAGCTTTAGCTACATCCGGTCTTTCTAACCCATACTTTGCTTCTCCAATGGCTTTGCCAAAGCCTTTTGGCCCATCTAAATATATTTCTATTTTACTGATATTAGGGTTGTCAGGCGGATTAAGATCTGCGGCCCACCCTGAAATTCTTATCTCCCCGGTTACTGCGACATTGTGTTTCGGGTTATCCACATATAGTCTTATGTTTTCTGCTGTTTCTAATTCACCGGCTATTTGTATTTCTTTTCTGTCACAATCCCATCCATATTCCGGGATTAAAGTGTATATATAAAGGCAATGGATTGAGCCCGGCTCAAATGTGTAGTCTGTGCTTTCTGACAGGAGGCTGAACCCTGAATATAAGAAGTTTTTGCCATACATTAAAGATAATTCTTCAGATGGCAGCCCGTACTCTGCTTCCCCTAAAAATATCCCATTTTCTCTGTCTCCATCCAGGTATATTTCAATTTTAGATATATTTTCAAAATCTTCAGTTTCTTCCTGTTCTTCTTTATCTGGCGCGGGTTGCTCCTCAGGCGAAGCTTTATCTTCAATTACAGCTATGTCCTGCTGTGTTTCTGGTTCCGACGCTGTTTGTGCTTCATTTAATACTTTTTTTATGAGCAGGAATCCAAAAAAACAGCTGACAATTAAAAATAATGTAACAAGAATTATTGTTATGGCTTTCATTTTTTATTTGGTACTTATTGGGTTTTTAGTTAGGTAAATATATAATAAAAATAAATTTTAGGCAAACAGGCCGGATCGGCAATTTTGTATAAATTATAGCTAAAATAATTATTTAAAGTTGTATTGGCTGTTCATATTAGATATTTTTGATAAAATATAAAAAGAAATAAGCTTTTTGTTTAATTTAATTTTCAGGATATGAGTAAAATTTTTATTCTGGGCATGAGCCCGCTTCCGTTTGAGAACGATAAAAAGGTTTATGGTACTGGCATCAGGACATGGCAGTTTATGCTCCCGCTTTTAAAAAAAGGCCACAAATTATGTGTTTGCAATTACGGCATTCCTTCTGCATATCCAGAGGATACTAAATCAAGCTTTAGAAAAAATTTTGTTTATGCTGAAAATTCTAAAGCCAGAGACAGCCTAAGTGTATATTCAGCCAGTAAAGGCTCAAGTAGTATAATAGAGGGTGACAGTAAAGTCTGCAGGTACAGCTTTGAATATAATGTGCTGGTAAAAGATGACTTTGAGAATGCTGAGCTTCTTTCAAAAATTCTTTTAGAGTTTAAACCTGATTGCATAGTGG
>CAYMPQ010000048.1:0-13151 GCA_964392345.1 uncultured Actinomycetota bacterium | reverse complement strand
TCAACTTCATCAATTACCAGATATGTGGCGTCTTTAGGCTTTTTGGCCGCTCTTAAAAGAATATCTGAAAATTCCCTTTCAATTTTTTCTTTTTGTTCTTTAGTTAATTTCCCAACTAATTTAAGATTAATGTATGGCATAAATATCCTCCTTTTATCTCGAAATCAGAAATACCCCTATATTTGCAAATACATTAGGGAACAAATAAATACGTTTTCTAATGGCGAGATATATACTCTTTTCTATTTTCATGTTTTTCTTATTGCAATAAGAGATAAAATCCGAAATGCTTAAAAAATGGAGATTTGGCGTATTATACCATTCATAAGGCAGGGAAGTCGTGACAGGACTCCTGCCTTTAAAGAATATCTGTGAACGCGCACTGTAATGGGCAAAGTTAGGAAAGCTAATTATAACTTTCCTGCCTACCCTCAGAGATTCTTTCAGAACAACTTCAGGTTTTTTGACCTCCTGAAAACTCTGGTTAAGAATTACATAATCAAAAGATTTATCTTTATACTCGGGCAGGCCGGAATCTATGTCTCCGTGAAATACATTTAATCTCCTTTCGACGCATTTATATATTGCCTCTTCTTCTAATTCTATTCCCTGCGCTTTAACCTTTTTCTCGTTGACGAGAAATTCCATTAACGCTCCGTCTCCACACCCTAAATCAAGCACTCGAGAACCAGGGCTTACGATATTGCATATAATACGATGTCCTATCTTTTCGCTCTCGCGTTTTGCTAAATTTGCGCTCATATGCTATTGAATCTCCTTGAGTTTTTTGTTTAAAAAATATTTGATAAGGTGCGTCTGTTTATCGATTTCAATTAAAAACGCATCGTGCCCGTATGTTGATTTTATCTCGCAATAAGTAGCCTGCGCATCTCGCAATTTAATCTGTCTTACTATTTCCTGAGACTGATATGCCGGATAGAGCCAGTCGGATTTAAACGCTATCACCAGAAAACTTGTGTCAATTTTCCCTTTAGGAAATAATTTACCATCCGAAAGGTCAAAATAATCCATTGCCTTGGTTAGATAAAGATACGAGTTAGCGTCAAAACGTTTGACAAAATTATCGCCCCTGTATCTAAGATAACCTTCTACTTCAAAATCCGCGGTGAAAGGGAAGTTAAAATTCTTGCCCTTAAGATGCCTGGAAAACTTCTCTTCCATGGACCGATCGCTCATATAAGTGATATGTCCTATCATACGCGCAACGGCAAGACCTCTTACAGGTTGTCCATGGCTGTAATAATTGCCACCTCGCCAGTCAGTATCAGCCATAACTGCCTGCCTTCCAACCTCATCGAAAGCAATCTGCTGTGGTGAATGTTTTAGGGCTGTTGCTATGGGAATGGCAGAAACAACCCTTTCAGGATATGAAGCAACCCACTGCAACACCTGCATTCCACCCATTGAGCCGCCCACAACACATAAAAGTTTATCTATGCCCAGATGGTCAATTAGATGCCTTTGCGCTTCAACCATGTCGGCAATCGTAATAATGGGAAAACTAAGCGCGTAGGGTTTATTTGTCTTTGGATTTATCGAAGCCGGTCCTGTGCTCCCTTTGCAGCCGCCAATTACATTAGAACATACGACAAAGTATTTTTTTATATCAAATGCTTTGTCCGGTCCAATCATAATGTCCCACCAGCCGGACTTTTTATCGTCTTTATGGAAACCTGCGGCATGCGCGTCACCTGTTAAGGTATGCATCACAAAGATTGCATTGCTTTTGTTCTTGTTTAGTTCACCGTATGTTTCATAGGCCAGCGTAATTGGTCCGAACCTCCTGCCCGAGCTAAGTACAAGTTCTTCGGAGGGGTCCGCAAAATTGAAGTTCCGGGTTTGAACAATCCCTACGCTATTTTTGTCCTTCATATTATCTTAATCCCGTTAGATCTTTGTTAGTAAAATGCATAGTAAACGCCGTGTCATTGCGAGCGAAGTGAAGCAATCTCAGGGATTGCCACGTCGCTACGCTCCTCGCAATGACTTGAGTGAATATTTACCTCTGCTATATATTATTCTTCAAAAAGCCAGGTTGAAAGATATCGCTCCCCACTGTCAGGCAAAACAACGACTATAGTTTTGCCTTCGCTTTCTTTGCGACTGGCTACTTCAAGCGCGGCCCACATAGCGGCCCCGGATGAAATGCCGACTAACATTCCTTCCTCTTTTGCCAGGCGGCGTGCAATTCTCCCCGCATCTGCGTGGGAAACAGTAATAATTTCGTCAATGATATCCCTGTTTATTACATCGGGGATAAAACCGGCGCCGATGCCTTGAATTTTATGCCCACCGGGTGCGCCTCCGGAGAGTACCGGCGATTCAACGGGTTCAAGGGCAATGATTTTAACCGAAGGTTTTCGTTGCTTTAAGACTTCGCCGACACCGGTTACTGTTCCGCCGGTTCCGACACCAGAAATAAAAACATCTACTTTCCCGTCTGTACCTTTCCATATTTCTTCTGCCGTAGTCTTACGATGAATGTCAGGATTTGCAGGATTATCAAATTGCTGTGGCATAAAGCTATTTGGGGTGCTTTTTTGTATTTCTTCTGCTTTTTCAACTGCCCCTTTCATGCCTTTAGCGCCCTCGGTCAAAACAAGCTCGGCTCCAAAAATCCTTAAAAGCTGCCTTCTTTCCATGCTCATTGTATCCGGCATAGTTAAAATTAAACGGTACCCCTTTGCTGCTGCTACAAATGCGAGCGAGATCCCCGTGTTTCCGCTTGTCGGCTCAATTATCACCGAATCTTTATTTAATAGCCCTTCTTTTTCTGCCGCCTCAATCATGGAAAGACCAATTCTGTCTTTTACGCTTGATAGCGGATTGAAAGATTCCAGTTTCGCAAGAATTGTAGCCTTAGTGCCTTTGTTTAATTTATTAATCTTTACCAGTGGTGTGTTCCCTATAGTTTTTGTGATATCTTCATATATCTTAGCCATAACTTCCTCCTTTTCTTTTATTTTATTTTTGACAGTACCTAATTATTTTCTACCTACTTTACCGCACTCCTTAACGCCTGGTCGATATCCCAAATTATATCTTCTATATCTTCAATTCCTATGGATAATCGCACAAGGTCGGGAGTAAGTCCGCTTTCAAGTTGTTTTTCTGCAGGGATTTGAGAATGAGAGGTGCTGGCTGGATGCAGCGCAAGCGACTTTGCATCACCGACATTTGCAAGATGAGAGAATAATTGCAGGGCTTCGATGAACTTTTTGCCTGCCTCAAGTCCCCCATTAATCCCAAAGACTACCATTCCTCCAAATCCTTTCTTCAGATACTTACTTGCCACGGCATATGAAGGATCGTTTTTTAAACCGGGATACCTTACCCACGACACTTTGGTATGCTTTTTCAAATACTCCGCAACTTTCAATGCATTTTCAGAATGCCGAGCCATCCTTAGAAACAGGGTTTCTATTCCTTGGATAAAAATCCACGCATTATCGGGAGAGATACAACCTCCAAGATTCCTGAGAGGAACAGTCCTTAGACGAAGCGCAAATGCAATCGGAACTAACGGCTCCGGCAAATCATATACCCATTTTAGACCGTGGTAGTTTGGATCGGGTTCTGTAAAAAGAGAAAACTTCTTATCCTGCCAATTAAATTTGCCGGAATCAGTAACTATGCCTCCTATTGCAGATCCATGGCCCCCTATCCATTTTGTGAGCGAATTTACCACAATATCCGCCCCATACTCAATTGTTCTTAACAGATAAGGAGTGGTAAATGTCGCATCAACAACAAGGGGCAGATTATGCTTATGCGCAATCTTAGCTATTTCCTCAATATCGACTACATCAAGCACGGGATTCCCTATCGTTTCTATGTAGAGCAACCGCGTTTTATCGGTAATTGCTTTCTCGAAATTCTGAGGATTATCCGGTTTGACAAATTTTGTGGTTATCCCGAAATTAGGCAGGATTGCATCGAACATTGTGTATGTTCCGCCGTACAGATTATTGGCCGA
Source organism: uncultured Actinomycetota bacterium (assembly GCA_964392345.1). Lineage (GTDB taxonomy): Bacteria > Actinomycetota > Humimicrobiia > Humimicrobiales > Humimicrobiaceae > JAUVXY01. Next base: position 9,154 of record CAYMPQ010000048.1, on the reverse strand, counting down.
CACAATCTCGTCTCCGTTCTTTGCGATATTGATCACAGCAGAAAAAATAGCATTTGTTCCCGAAGCAAATGCGACTGAAGCCGCCCCACCCTCGAGGGCAGACACCCTTTGTTCAAGAATATCGTGTGTAGGGTTCATAAGCCTGGTATAAATATTCCCCAGTTCTTTTAAGGCAAATAGGTTTGCCGCGTGTTCAGTACTTTTAAATACATACGAACTGGTACGGTAAACCGGAACCCCCCTTGATAATGTTGTCGGGTCAGGTTTCTGGCCTGCATGCAATGCCTGCGTGTTAAAATTCAATTTCTTGTTCTGCTTACTCATTTTATTCCTACTCCTAATAATATTTTAATTTTTCTTTTCACAAAAATCCTTTACAATAGCACTGGCGATTTGACTTTCTCCAATTTTAGAGAATTTTTCTATCATTCTTCCCCCACTTTTCCAAATTATTAAAAAGTTATTAAATATTATATATTGGAGAGGTTTTTTCCTTATCCTTTTGTCTTTTAACCATATCCTCCAGAGTCACTGACCCTAAAGTCTGCGATATCTTTTCTCCTAATTCCTTCCAGATATCTCTTGTGACACAAAAACCTGTTTTCTGGCAAACAGAAGGAGATTCAACGCATCCCACCAGAGACAGTGATCCTTCCAGAGCCTGGATCACTTCTTTAAGATTTATTTTAGAAGGTTCCCTGGCCAATGTATATCCTCCATGCGCACCACGACTTGAATTTATTAGTCCGGCTACTTTAAGCGGTGGAAGAAGATGCTCTAAATATCCTTCAGAAATTTCCTGCCTTTTAGCAATATCTTTTAGCAGAGTAGGACCCCTGCCATAGCAAAGAGCAAGTTCTAACATCAATCTTGCAGCATACCGCCCTCTGGTAGAAAGTCGCATCATAAATTATCCTCTCCTTTAAGTCATTTTCCCTATCAGCTTACTTATCGTCTCTATTTGTTTTAACATTTCTGTAGCTTTTGCTTCAATAAAATAATCTCTTTTAATCAATCCTGTCTCAAATTTGTTGTTAAACTATCATCTTTTCCTATTAATCTTATCAGATTAGTAGGTATTGTACATAAATAGAAATGTCCTGTCAAGTCAATGAAGTACTTCCGTTGTCCAAAATTTAAAAATGCGCAGTTTTTTATAGTTGTTTTGATTTGAAATTCAAGATAATCTGCTAAATGATGGATTTCCCAGCTGAAAGTTTATTTGCTGCCTACTTTTTCTTTTTCTTTATACTCTTTTTTATCTTCCGGAGTAACTTTAGAAAGTTCAATAAGCTTGTCATGCGGGCAAACTTCTATACAGGCGCCGCATAAAGTGCACTTGGAAGAATCAAATTCAGGAATACCCTTCTCCTTGTTCCAGATAATGGCATCATGCTCGCAAGCCTTGTAACATTTTCTGCAGTGCAGGCACCCTCTAAAACATTTTTCTCTGCCGGGTATATCCTTGATGGAATCATAGCTGCACAAGAAAACAATTTTTGTATCTGCAGGCACCAGCTTAATAAGGTTGTTGGGGCATTCCTTTACGCATAACCCACATCCTGTACATTTTTTAGGATCCACAACTGCTATGTTTCTGCCGCTGGCAGCATAAATTTGTATTGCATCCTGAGGGCAAACTTTTACACAGTCGCCAAAGCCAAGGCACCCATAAGGGCATCTCTTAAACCCGCTTGTAAGTTTACTTGCGCTCTTGCAAGTTTCAATTCCAGAATAATTACCTATAGTTTCAGGATCTCCCGTGCAGCAGACAACTGCTTTTTTATTCATTGATGAAGAATCTATTTTAATATCAAGCATCCTTTCAAGATCGCCAAGCATTTTTTCATCCTGCAAAACAGCCATGCATGGATTTGTAGTAATTAAATCCTTATCTTTAGCCAATGCCTGAGCATAAGCAAAACATCCCGGAAGTCCGCATGCGCCACAGTTTACACCGGGAAGATACTCTGCAATTTTTTCGGTTTTCTTTAGAGCTTCAGGTTCAGCAGGAAGAACTTTGTTCATTATAAAAATTAGCATCGCGCATGCCAGCCCGATTGAAGTAAGTATTACAATAACTAAAATCATATTATATTGTCTCTCCTGTAAATAATTATTATCTACATCATTCCGCTAAAACCAAGAAAAGCAAGAGCAAGAAGAGCTGCCGTTATAAATGCTATCGGCAATCCCCGCATAGCTTTTGGACAATCGCTTACTTCAAGCTTTTCTCTTATTCCTGACATAATTATAAGCACTAACGTAAATCCTATTCCTGCTCCCAGTGCGCTAACCATGCTCTCAATAATTGAATAACCTTCCTTGGCATTAATAAGTGTTATGCCTAAAACTGCACAATTTGTAGTAATAAGTGGAAGATATATGCCAAGTGCATTGTACAGTGCAATATTAGTTCTTCTTATGGTAAGCTCCACTATCTGCACCAGTGAGGCTATCACTAAAATATAAATTATTATATTCATAAATTCTACATTAAAAGGTATGAGTATATAATTATAAATGACAGATGTGGAAAGCGAGGCAATAAGCATTACCAACGTAACAGCGGCACCCATGCTTATAGCATTAGTCAGTTTCTTTGAAACCCCAAAAAAAGGACACAGCCCCAGGAATTTAGAAAGAACTAAATTGTTAATAACAGCCATTACAATAAATATGGACAAAAGGTTACTCATTTTTTACCACCCCCAACCATCTAAATAGTGCCAGCAAAAGTCCTATTACTAAAAATGCTCCCGGTGGAAGAATAAAGATAGCCATTGGATTTTCAAACAAAACCGGGAGTTTAAATAATATCCTGCCAACTACAGACAGGCTGCCAGTTCCAAGTATTTCCCTTGGCAGTGAAATAATAATTAGCGCCAGCGTAAAACCAATTCCTGCTCCCAGAGCATCTGAAATAGATAGGAGGACAGACTTTTTTGAAGCAAATGCTTCTGCTCTGCCTAAAATAATACAATTTACCACTATCAGCGCAAGGTATATCCCGAGCGATTCATACAGCGGAGGAAGATATGCTTGAAATACCAGGCTTAAAATAGTAACAAAAGTCGCAATAACAACTATAAATACAGGAATTCTTACTGTTTCAGGAATAATCTTTCGCATAGAAGAAATTATTATGTTGGAGCACAGTAGGACAAATATAACGCCCGCGCTCATACCAAGAGCATTATCAAGCGAAGACGTAACAGCAAGCGTCGGGCAAAGACCTAAAGCAAGTATAAACACAGGATTGGAAATAATTATACCCTTTGCAAATTCCTTCCAGAATCTCTTGCCAATCTTTTCATTTTGCATTTTTATTTACTCATCTTCCTTTATTTTATAATATACAACAAGTTGATTATTTTACAGCATCTATCTTTTTAAGCATTGCATTTCTAACAGCTTCTGCAACTGCATCAGAGCTTATCGTAGCTCCTGTTACCGCATCAATTTTACCTCCATTTTTCTTAAGAAAAATATCGCCTGCACTTAGCCCTGTGAACTGATCCGTAAATGAGCTTTCTGTTATTTTGCTTCCCAGTCCCGGAGTTTCGGTATTTGATACTACAATTACTCTTTTAACAATAAAATCCTTATCAAGTCCAACTAAAATATTAATTTCTCCGCCATAACCCTTTCCATTTGCTAAAAAAGCATATCCAATTTCTTTGTCATCCTGATATACAGTATATATTTCATCCTCATAATTATAGGTATCCATTTGCGGAAAAATACCTGACAATAAACTTTTAATTTTGTCTTCCTGCTGGGCTTTTACCTTTGGCGCAGTTACATTGTTTACTGCCATAAGAAGGCTTACTGAGATTAAAACAACCGCAGTTAAAAAAACTACAGCATAAATTTTATTAGACAAAATATTTTTAAATTTCAACTTTTTTGTTCCTGACTTTTTTTGATTACCTTTTTACTTTTAAGGCCATACGGTCTTAGTTTAATATATTTGTCAATAAGAGGTGTGAAAGCATTCATCAGCAATATAGAAAAACATACGCCTTCGGGCATTGCGCCAAAATTCCTTATAAGAACAGTTAAGGCCCCTGCACCCACTCCAAATATTATCCTGCCCTTCCCGGTAACAGGAGAAGTTACATAATCTGTTGCCATAAAAAATGCTCCTATCATAAGGCCGCCGGCCATCACCTGAAACAGGACATCTTTTCCTAATATAAAAGAACCAAGAGCTACTACTGCTATGTAAGTTGCAGGAATTTTCCAGTCAATTAAACGAGAGGCCAAAAGTATACCTGCCCCGATTAAAATAAAAAGGACCGAAGTTTCTCCCATTGAGCCACCTGTGTTTCCAAAAAAAAGACTCTTGTACAAAGAAATTTTATCACCCTGAAAAGAAAAACTTTCACTTAATGGAGTAGCGCCGGTAACAGCATCAAAACTAAAATATGTAGGCATTACCCATGTAGTCATCTTGCTTGAAAAGCATACCGATAAAAATGCCCTCCCTGCCAGAGCAGGATTAAATATATTGCATCCAAGACCGCCAAAGGCTTCCTTGGCTATAGCTATTGAAAATATTGAGCCAATTGCTGTCATCCACAGAGGTATCGTAGGAGGAAGGGTAAGTGCTAAAAGAAGTCCGGTAACTGCTGCGCTGCCATCCATTATAAATTTTCGCTTTCTAAGCTTCTTTATTGCAAACTCAGTAAGCACGGCAAAAGCAACACTGACGACAATTGTTAAAACTGCATAATAGCCAAAATAATATATTGCTGCACCTGTTGGAAAAAGAAGAGCCAGTATTACTGAATACATTATCTTGCTTGTTGAAAATCCTTTCCAGATATGAGGTGAAAACGAGACTAAGAATCTCTCTTCAGTTCCTGCAGATATATTTTTATCCTTATCCATGTAAACCCTATTTTATCTTAATAAACCTAATAAATATTTTTAAAGCTTCTCACTCTTTAGACAGTGCGTCTTTACCAGCCTTTACATATCCAATTATAGGTATATTTGACGGACAAACATACGCACATGCCCCACATTCAATACAGTCGTCAATATAATATTCTTTACAATACTCATACGCTTCATTTTTTGCATACCTTGCAAACATAAGCGGCATAAGATTCATTGGACAGGCTTTAATGCATCTGCCGCATTTAATACAATTTTGTTCTATTATCTCTCTGCCTTCTTTTAATAATATGCAATTAGTTCCTTTTACAACTGGAAAGTCCGTGTCGGCTATGGCAATTCCCATCATTGGTCCGCCAATAATTAATTCATTTGCTTTTCCGCTTATTCCTCCACAAAAGTTAATCAGGCTGCTTACAGGCGTGCCTATTCTTACAAGCAAATTTTTTGGATCTTTTACAGAGCCTGTAACAGTAACAACCTTGCTTATCAGAGGCCGCCCTTCTACCACTGCTTCATAGACAGCTGCAGCAGTTGCAACATTATTTACTATTGTCCCGACATCTAACGGTAATCCGCCTATTGGAACTTCCCTGTCAAGAATAGTCTTAATAAGAGTTTTTTCTGCTCCCATTGGGTATTTAGAATTAAGAGAAATTATCTTAAAATTACTTTCCAAACCCATCTTAACTATAAGGTTCTCCAAATGTTCTATGGCATCTTCTTTGTTATCTTCAATAGCTATGTATACATTTTCAGGAGATATTATTTTGCTTATGATATAAAGTCCTGCCAGAACCTTTTCGCTGTATTCAAGAAGCACTCTATGATCTGATGTAATATAAGGTTCGCACTCACAACCATTTAAAATTAAGGTATCAATCTTTTTATCAGGAGGCGGAGAAAGCTTAACATGTGTTGGAAATGTAGCTCCGCCAAGTCCAACAACTCCTGCTTCCCTTATTTTTTTTAGCATTTCAGCACCCGGAAGTGAGTCCACAATCTTAACTATTTCCTGAAATTCATTTGCACTTTTTACACCAGGCAGCTGCCCAAGTTCAACCCACTCATCTGTACCATCAGATGTGATTACTACAGCATCAATTAATCTGCTTGTAGCTGGATCTACAACCTTAATATTCCTGGATACAACCCCTGATACAGGGGCATGGATTGGAGCTGAAACATAACTTTTTGAATCTGCAATTTTTTGCCCGGTTTTAACTTTGTCCCCCCTGTTTACAAGGGATGTGCACAGAGCTCCTATATTTTGCTGAAGAGGTATGGTAACTTTTTCAGGAAGAGGCAACTTCTCAATTGCCATATGGGCAGTAAACTTGTTTTCAGGTAATTTCTGACCACTAAAAGCACTTTTTTTTCTGATAACAACACTCATAATAGTCTTTTTGTAGCTTTTATGACATATTTTTGTATTTTACTAATTTTGCTTCAAAAAATCAGCAAGCCCGCTGGATTTATAGAGGCTCCTTTCAGGATCTATTATCAGTGCCTCAACTCCATCCAGTGATTCTACTAACTTTAAACCATCCTCAGGGCCCATTACAAAAATAGATGTAGCCAATGCATCAGCCTCCATGCAACTGTCTGCTATTATAGTAGCGCTTATGCACCCATCTGCAGAATATCCTGTTTTAGGATTAGTTATATGGGAGATTTTTTTGTCAGGGTCAAAGTAGCGCTCGTAATTTCCAGATGTAGCTATGGCATTATCTGACAGGATAAAAGACGGGAGCTTTTCATCACTGTCCTCATCAGGATTTTTCAGCTCAACATTCCACATCTCGCCGTCAGGTTTGGGACCAAGCATGCTCATATCTCCGCCTGCGTTTACAAGAGCATTTTTTATTCCCATATCCCCAATAACTTTAAGAGCTTCGTCTACAGCATAGCCTTTTGCAATACCGCCAAGTGTAATTGACATACCATCAGCTTCAAATTCTATTCTGCCCTCGCCTACTTTTATTTTATCCGAGCCAACAGCTAAAAGGACCTCTTTTAGCTTTTCTGCTTGAACTTCTTCGCTCTCTTCCCAGAGGCCTTCCGCCCAGAGTTCTAAAACAGGCTGGACAGTTATATCAAAACTGCCACCGGTAATCTCATAATAATACAGAGATGCATTTATCAATTCTGTAAATTCTTGAGATGGATTATCCAAATATCCATTTCTGTTAAGACTTGTGGCCTCGCTGTTTTCATCATATATTGAAGCAATTTTTTCAATTTCTTCTATGCGGTCAAAAGCTGAGTTAATGGCATTATGCGCAGTTTCCTCATCTGAATAAACTATTATATTTACAAAAGTACCCATATAATTACGGGTTTCTTCTACTTTTTTAATTGAATTTAACTTACATCCGTTAAGCGGCAAGAGCACTAGAAGAAATACAAAAAAAATTATAACTGAAACCTTTAACTTATTCCCACAGTACAACTTGATCCTCCTTACTTAATTTAATATATCATTTTTTCTTGTGTCTTTCTTAATTTAAACACCAAAGAATCACTTGCCAAACTCACATCGTCATATCTTATAGGCTCATCTTTCTTTACATCCTTTTTTAGCCTGCACCCTTCACTTAAGCCAATTGGGAGCAAGTTTTCTTTTTTTGCCTTATCATACAATTCTATGAGCCCATAGATAGTATAACCACCTATGCCATCTATAATTTCTCCAGTTTTCAAATCCTTTTTAGCCACAGTCATAACTTCTGACACAAGGTTTTCTAATGGCGCAATAGTAGGCTCATTATAAAAATAAGCTCTTGCAATTGACAGCGGGGTTTCAATGCTTACCAGATGGTATGGTCTGTAAAGCAAGTAATTTGGCCCATCACCTAACTGTAAATATTTTATATCTTTTTTTATTATTTCTTGATCAGTTGTATAAACTAAAAATACACCCGGAGCTATATCGCCAATAGCAAAATCCACTACCCCTTTTTTTGAAAGAATCCCCCCGTCTTTTTTTAGACTAAATACCTGTACCAGATCTTTTACGTTTGCTTTCGGGCCATGCATTCCCCTGCAATCAGGAACAAGGCCGGTTGCATTTGATAGACAAGCCATCTCAATCATAGACTTGGTCCCGTCTACAAAAGAAGTCATCATTTTTGCGCTGGAACCTTTGCTTTCAGCATATTCTTTTAGCGTGGTGGGATTGGCATGCCTGTCCAGTGGATTATTTTTGCCTTTGCATGCTGCTACGACTTCCAGCCCCAATGCATCTGCAAAATCATATAATTCTTTCAATGCGCCCGGTTCATCTCCTGCTGAAACTGTATATACAACACCTGCATTATCGGCAAGTTTTTTAAGTATTGGACCAATTGTTATATCTGCTTCTACATTTAAGGTCACAACATGTTTCCTGTTAGCTATAGCATCAGTTGCAATATAGGCCCCTGCCTCAGGGCTTCCGGTTGCATCCACAACTACATCAACATCTTCTATGCAAGACAGTATGGAAAGATTGTTTGATACAATAACCCTTCTTTCTTTCACTGCTTCCTCTATCTTCCTTTTTGCCTTTTCATCAATGTTTTTATAGTTTACAGTAATTTTATCTACGTCTGTATCTTTGTATCCTGCTTTATTTTTATCTTCTGCGAGTAAAATCTCTCCATTGCCTACTTTTATCTCTCTCATAATTTCTACAGCGCTGTCCACTTTTCTATTGGCAACTGCTAAAACCTGCATACCTTTTAAACTTCTAATGTGAGAGATAAGACCCTTGCCCATCTGCCCCATACCAGCAATGGCCACATTGATTGTTTTTCCTTCTTTTTCAAGCTCTTTTAACTTTTTATTTAAACCTAACATTGCTTTCCTTTAAAATAAGAAAATGTAAAATTTTTTTAATAAACAGATGGTATTATATTACAATATAGATTATGAATAAACTATAAATTTTAATTTTTACAATGCGAAAAGATATTTCACTACTCCTACTCAAGAGTACAAGATTTTCAGTTCCTTATTATCGATTATCAGCATTAAATTGTACGGAAGGCAGCAGTAACATTAATTTGATAACTTAAAGAAGATGTCAGGTTAGTGCCAGTTCGAATCCTCTCTCCCCAGCCACTTCAGGTATATTTATCAGAAATTTCAAGAATAGTTCCTAATAGCATCACAATAGGAACTATATCGCAGCAAAAAGTAGTCAGTTAACAAAATCGGAACTATATCGCAAAAAATATGCCTTCATACTGTTTGTTTAAAGTTTAAA
>CAYMPQ010000047.1:0-13752 GCA_964392345.1 uncultured Actinomycetota bacterium | reverse complement strand
TATAATTAAATAAACTATAATTCCAGAGTAATGTGATAATTATTGCACAAACGGAATTTATGATAAATATAAAAATGTGTTAAAATAAATCTAAAATAATATGTAAGATGTGTTAGAGTCAATATGAATGAGTTAGATTTATCAGGAAAAGTGTCAGTAATTACGGGAGCGACAAAAGGAATAGGCAAAGGTATAGCAGAAAATTTTGCCAGGCACGGCTCAAAAGTTGCGCTAATTGGAAGAAATAAAGAAAGAGGCAAAGAAGTTTCCAAACAAATAAAGACTGCATATAATACGGAGTGCATTTTCTATGGCTGCAATGTAGGAATATATAAAGAAGTTAAAAATACATGCAAAAAGATACTGGATGATTTTAGAAAAGTAGATGTACTAGTTTGTAATGCTGGCTGGACTATCAGGGCGCCAATTAACAAAATAAAAATAGAAGTGTGGGAAAAATCAGTATCTGTAAACTTAAGCGGAGCTTTTTACTTTATACACAGTCTTATTAACTCAATGCTTGAACAAAAAAAAGGCAGCATTATAATTATTGGCTCATCAACTACACTCAACGGCGGGGGCGGCGGAGTACATTATGCAGCATCAAAAGCCGGTCTTATCGGCCTTGTGAAAGGGCTATCATACGAACTACTTCCAAAAGGAATAAGAGCAAACTTGATAACCCCTGCATTAATTGATACCCCAATGCTCCGCGAAAGATACCCTGACACCAAGGAAGTAAACAAAATGCTTGCAGACCAGTTGCCAGTAGGAAGAATTGGCAAACCTGAAGACATAGCAAATATAGCACTATTTTTAGCATCAGATATGTCCGAATACATTGTTGGCCAGGAAATTATAGCAGATGGCGGCAGAATTTTATACAAACATCCAGCTGGTAGCTAAATATTTCCAAATGCCTTAAAATTATTTAATTGTAAGCAGAAAGACATAGAACAGGAGACAGTATAAATGCATAAAAGTAACTTATATAAAAATCTGCTGGTAATAGGCGGAAACGTAGCTGGCCTTGCTGCCGCAAGCCAGGCAAGAAGAGTGTCTCCTGATTTAAATATAACAGTGCTTGAAAGCGGGGAATTTATTTCTTATGGCACATGTGCCCTTCCATACTATATTTCTGGAATAGTTAAAAATATTGATGATATATTTGCTTACCCTGTAAGTTTTTTTGAGCAAAAAAGGAAAATAAAAATTCTTACAAACCACAAAGTTGTCGGAATAGACCTTTTTAAAAAGGAGATTCTGGCAAATGTAAACAGCTCATCTGAAAACAAATTTTTTAGCTATGACAAGCTTGTAATCTGCTGCGGTGCCATACCAATGCAACATAACATTCCTGGAATTAATGCAAAAAATGTTTTTCACCTTAGGAATGTAAAAGATGCATTAAATTTAAAAAAATATATTAGTCTTAGCAGTCCTTCAAAAGCAGTTGTTATGGGAGGGGGTTCTATTGGACTTCTCGCAGCTGAAGCCTTAAACAAGTTAGGAATAAAAGTTACTATAGTAGAAAAGGCAAATAAAATCTTTAGAGATTTTGATGATGAAATTAGCACTATTCTGCATAAAAAGGTTAAATTAGATGGTACTGAAATCCATACTGGTTGCAGTGTTGCCTCTATAAATCAGGATCGCACAGGTAAAGCCCTCTCGGTTTCATTAAGTACCAAAGATGAAAATATGACTATAGATACTGACTTAGTAATTGTGTCTACAGGGATTATTGCAAATACAGAATTCTTAAGCGACACATCTATTGAACTTGGGGTAAACAAAGCTATAAAGGTAACTCCAAAACTGCAATCCTCCCAGATTAATATATACGCTGCTGGAGATTGTGCCACAGTAAAAAATATAATAACCGGAAAAGATGATTATATTCCTACTGCAAATAATGCTGCTAAGATGGGTAGAATTGCTGGCGAAAATGCTGCAGGTGGAGATCTGGTGTTCCCTGGATCTATTGGGACAAAAACAGATAAAGTGTTCGGCCTTGAGACAGCAAAAGTTGGCTTAAACCTAAAAGATGCCTCAGAGCTTGGCTATAATGCATTTAAAATTAGCGGCAGCTACTATTCTCATGTCAGTGCAGTCCCGGGAGCTGAGACTATAACCATAACTATTATTATTGATGCAAGTTCAAGAAAGTTGCTTGGAGCACAAATGATTGGAAAAGAAGGAGTTGGCAAAAGAATAGATATATTTGCTTCTGCTATTACAGGCGAGATGAAGATTGATGATATTTATATGCTGGATTTAAGCTATGCCCCATTTATTTCCACCGTTTGGGATCCGGTAAATAAAATATGTGGAAAAGCAATCCTTGAACTTAAAAAGAGAAGATTTTAAACAAAATGAATTAGAGACATAAGACAAAATAAGGCTTACCTTCCCTGGGTTTATCTTGCTGACATATAAAAGATGGAGTGGTTTTATAAAATATCCACTCCATCTTTCTAACTTTGCTATAACACAATACTATTACGTTTAATACGCTGGTTGGCCTCTTTTCTCTTCTAGCTCTTTCGCTATCTCATCAAGATTGTCAGGCGTAATAAGCTTTACAGGTGCAGGCACCTCAGCATCCTCATATTCAGCGCCATTTTCTATAATTTCCTTCAATATTTCTACAGACATATAGCCAATAAGATAAGGCTGCTGTAGTATTGTTGCAGTTAGAACACCGTCTTTTATGGCTTGCAGTTCTTCAGGGTCTCCATTATACCCAACTACCATTATATCTTTTCCAGCTGCTTCAACTGCATTTGCTGCTCCAACAGCTTCCCGGCCACTTGAAAAGAATGCACCAACAATATCCGGAGCTGCTGATATTATCTGCTGCATGGTGTCAAACCCGCCTTCAGCGCTTGCTGTCTCAACTATTATTTCAGAAGCTATCTCATAGCCTAGTTCTTCCGCTTTATCCCTAAAACCCTCTCCTCTTTCTCTTGCATATGTCCATTGTGGTTGCAAGTTGCCAAGACCAAATTTCCAAGTATTATTTGGGTCATCTTTTAGAAGTTCGTGCAAATACTCCGCAGCTAGTTCTCCGCCATGATAATTATCAGAAATTATAAGAGCATTAACGGGACCTGATTTCCCAATATCAGCACAAACAACGGGTATTCCAGCATCTCTAGCAGCTTCTACTGCAGGACCTATAGCGCCTGGGTCTACAGGAGTTGAAACCATACCTGTTATACCCTGGCCGATCAAACTGTTCATATCCTGAACCATCTTAGTTGGATCACTGTTCTGGTCTATCATGACATACTCATAGCCAAGGTCGCTGCACGCATCCCTAACACCTTTTTCAAGATTCTGAAAAAATGTATACTCCATAGTCCATAAAGAATAACCAATGGTTATTTTCTTCTCAGGAGCTGCTTCCTCGGCTACTTCTTCTTCTTCTTCCTTTACAGGAGCTGCTTCCTCGGCTACTTCTTCTTCTTCCTTCTCAGGAGCTGCTTCCTTTTTACAACCAGCCAATGTAAAAGTCAAAGCAAGCATAAGTGAAACAACAATAATTAATACAACCCTAAGATACTTAATTTTACTCATTTAATATCCTCCTTTTTAGTATTTAACTACAAACGACACAACTGCGCATCGATAATACCAACCTTTTGCTTTTACATCACCTCCATTTCTTGTTGGTATTTTTATCGCGATTACTCTTAGCTAGGTTCTGCTTAATAAACTATACTTCCACTTGTCCCAGAAGTGTATATTTCATTCTATTCAAAGTAACCGCTAATATTAATATTAATCCTACAGCTACATACTGCCAGTAAGAACTCACCTGTAACAGTCCCAACCCATTTTTAAAATAGGTTAAAATCATTGCAGCAATAAAAGCACCTCCTATACTTCCGTTACCCCCTTTTAATGAAGTACCTCCTAATACCACCGCAGTTATTACTTGAAATTCATAGCCCTGTCCCATCAATCCTGGATTTGCAGAACCAAGATTCGCAGAAGTAACAACTGACGCAACGCCTATAAAGAAACCTAGAAGTGTAAAAATAATAATTTTTACATTGTCAACATTTATACCAGAAAGCATTGCAGCCCTTTTGTTAGTCCCAATTGCTATGATATATCTTCCGAATGGAGATTTTCGTAATAACAAAAATGCACCTAAATAACAGACAGTCATGACTATAGCAGCAAAAGGAATGCCGTGCACTTTGCCATTACCCATAAACAACCAAAACTTATCTTGTATATACACAGGAGCATTATTAGTATACATAAAAGCAAGCGCTCTAAAAACAAATAACATGCCAAGAGTAGTTATAAAAGCAGGTATCTTGAGCTTGGCAATAAAAACACCATTAACGAAACCTAGAAAAGAAGCAATAACAATGGTGGATAAAACTCCGCCAATACCTCCTATTTTTGGAATTAACGAGGATCCTATGACTGCCACTAAAGCAAGCATTGAACCTATTGAAATATCAAAATCACCGGACATTATACAAAAAGTCATTCCTACTGCACCAATTCCTATAAGTGAAGAAAACCTAAAGTTATTAGCAAAATTGTAATATGTCCGAAATGTTGGTGAAAGAATAGAAAAAATTGTTATTACAACAACAAACAGAAATAGTAGTCCAAAATTCTCCCACAGCTGGCCTATCTTCATTTTTACTTTTTTTGCTTTCACATCATACATTTTTTAATTTCCCTTAACTTTAACCTTATTATCTTTTGAATAACTTAGAACTATCTACCTTTTGTAATCACTTTCTTTTACTATACCTTAATTCCCCTTGCTTTTATTTTCTCTAAATATTTTGTTCTAATTCCATTTACGAACAATGCAAAAATTAACACCAGACCTACAGAGAGCATCTGATAGAAAATCTGTACCCCCAATAAATTTAGGCCATAGTAAATCATAGAAATAAAAACTCCAGCAAATAATGTCCCCCATAGATTACCTCTGCCACCAGATAAACTTGTTCCGCCTAAAATCGTTACAGTAATGACATCCAATACAAAGCCTGGAGCCATTGTAGGTATGCCTATTAAAGTTTGGGAGGTCCTTATAGTACCAGCAACACCAGCAGTAAATGAAACCAGGATGAATACCGCTATTTTCACTAAGTTTACATTCAGCCCTGATATTCTTGAAGAATTTTCATTTGAACCAACAGCACTTACATGCCTCCCAAATGGCGTATGGTATAAAATTAAATAAAATATGATAAATAAAACCATCGTTATATAAATTGGCACAGGAATTCCCAGTAATTTTCCAGTGCCTATCATCATGAAACTTTTTTCACTTATAACAATCTGCCTGCCTCCTGCGACCAAGAGTGAAACCCCCCTTATAATAGTCATCATCGCCAGAGTAGTGATAAATGGATTAACATCTAATTTAGTTATTATAAGGCCATTTACCAGGCCAACAGAGGAAGCTATAACAAGTGATATAACAATAGCCAAAGGAATTCCAACTACAGGTATCAAAATTGCTAAAAAAACGCTGGTAAGCCCCATAACTGCTTCGACTGAAAGATCAAAGCCGCCACTCGTAATTGCAAACGTCATGCCAAACCCAATAATTGCGGCATATGTACCTTGAGTGATTATATTTAAAATAGTATTTAATTCTAAAAAATGAGGACTCGCAATAGAAAGAACTATGGCCCCTATAACTATGAAAATAAAAATTCCGAATTTTTCATAAAGCTTTAAAAACTTGACCATTTAATTTCCCTTTTTTTATAAAATATGTAACAAGCTTATAAGTAAATTTAAGTTAAAATACTTTTATATTCTGACTTTCTAACTGACTAAATTTAATTATCATTATTTGCAAATTGCCCTATCTGTGCAGCTACCAGCTCTTCTTCGTTAATAGTTTTTCTATCAAATTTTGCCGCTATTTTCCCCTTATACAAAACAATGCACCTGTCAGACAGGTTAACAAGCTCTGGCAATTCCGAAGAAGTCATTAAAATAGCTATCCCTTTATTTGCCAATTCCCTTATTATCCTATGAATTTCTGCTTTAGCGCCTACATCAATCCCCCTTGTAGGCTCAAGAAGTATAAGTACTTTACAATTTGCTATCAACGTTCTTCCAATTATTACTTTTTGCTGATTACCCCCACTTAAATAAATAATTCTCTGATTATAATCAGAGAATTTAATATCAAGCTTTTCTTTCGTTTCGTCAAATATTTTTCTCTCTTTTACAGCCTTAACAAATAATCCTTTCATAAAAGTTAGAGTTTTTATAACTATTATACTTAAATTTTGAAGCACAGACATATCAGGAAGCAGTCCTTCATTTTTTCTATCATCTGTTACATAACCTATTCCTAGCTTGATAGCATCTTTTGTGCTATTAATATTTACTTCCTTGCCTTCAAAGTAAACTTCTCCTTCCTTTTTAGGAACAACCCCGTACAAGGATCTTGCAAGGTGATGAGCCCCGGAACCTAATATACCAGCTATGGATAGTATTTCCCCCTTATATAGTTTAAAGCTTACATTATCTATATGATCTGCTACTGAATAATTTTTCACTTCTACCGATACTTCTTTTTTTTCTGACACTTCCTCCTGCGCACTAAAATAATCTTTTATTACTTTTCCTACCATCATTTTAATTATCTCTTCTTTGCTAGTATCAGAAATATTTTTGGTCCCAATTTTTTTACCATCCCTAAGCACAGTTATTCTATCGGAAAGTTCAAATGCCTCTTCTAACCGGTGAGAAATATAGATTATAGATACACCTTGCTCTCGCAAATCTTTGATTACGCTAAATAACTTTCTTACTTCCTTGTTTGTTAGAGTAGCGGTTGGCTCATCCATTATTATCAGTTTAGATTCAAAAGATAAAGCTTTGGCAATTTCAACCATTTGCCTTTCTGCCACCGACAGATCATCAATATACTTTCTAGAATCAATATTGACACCTAATTTATTTAATAACTTACTTGCATCTGAATTTATTTTTTTCCAATTTATAAATAAATTACCAATCATTCTTGGTTCTTTGCCAATAAAAATATTTTCAGCTACGCTCAGGTCTGGAACTAGATTAAATTCCTGGTAAATAACAGATATTTTGTTAAGTTTTGACTCTTGCGGCGATGAAAGACTAATTTTATTTCCATCAAATATTATTTCTCCGTTATCTGGATGATACACCCCTCCCAAAATTTTTATGAGAGTGCTTTTCCCTGCACCATTTTCCCCTACAAGTGCGTGTACCTCTCCATATTTAAGATCAAAATCTACATTATCAACAGCCAAAACTCCCGGAAAAGTTTTAGTTATATTTTTGAGTTGAACTAGATTATCATTTTTGCTCATAATGGTTATTAACTTAAATTATACAATAATTACAGCTATAAAAAATTGGTGCTAACACAAATTTTACTAACCCTTAAAGACAAAAAAACGTTTCTCTAATTTACAAAAATATAGCAAAAATTATTTTGAAAGTCAACATTTTTTTAAAAATTCTGTTAATTTTTTTCATTTTTCCCCAACTTAAAAATCTATATAGCTTTAATACTAAATAATCTAGATGCGTTAAGTCCAAATATATTTTTCTTATCTTTATTAGCTATACCACTGTCCAAAACATTTATTACATGGTACCTGGCATCAACCCAGGGCATATCAGTACCAAATAACAACCTTTCCGAGCCTACACTATTTACATATCTCTCTATAATCCCCGGCTCGAATAAATCACCGGCAAAATCCACATATAAATTTTGGTATTTTTTAAGTAAATCAATCACCTTGTATAAATACTGTCCCCTTCCCCCCGCATGCGCTAGTATAAGCTTTAAATCTGGATATTTTTTTACAATATTTTCAAATAAGAATGGATCAGAAAACTTTTGAGCTTTATTAGGAACATTAGGATTCCAGCTATGCGTTAATACCACTATATTTTCCTCTTCTACAAACTTCCAAAATTTATCGTACCTTGAATCAGTAGGATAACAAAGATGCCATGCAGGATGTATTTTTACGCCAACTATTTCTTCTCTGCCTATATATTCTCTAATTGTGTCCAGTGATATCTCAGCAAAATTAGGATTAAAAACTAAGTAGCCATATAAAAAACCTTTGTACCTGGAAAGAGATTCAAATAGTTTCCCAGTGCCAAATTCTACCGTTGAGAGAGCTGCGTGGTGAGCACAAATAGCTTTTTTAACCCCACAATCTTTTAAAAGGTTTATGATATTATCCTCGCTGTTAGAAGGCATGTTTAGATTTGCAAGATAGCCTAAATGTACATGTGAATCAATTATTGTATAATTTTTTAAGATTTTGTTTTCGTTGAATTTCATAATTTTCTTAAAACCTTTTAAAATAAACAAACTATAAATCTACATAACTTAAATAGCAAAAATTTTACAGGCTAAATTATTCTTTAAAAAGTCAACTTATTTTTATATTCTTAAATATTCTTCTTATGTTTAAATTTGCTATGTTCTCTATTTCAACTTCACCAAGCGAAGAGTTGCGTATTCTTTCTACGGGTAAAATAGTACTGCAATATGGAAAATAAGAATCAAATATAAGTCTATCTGAGCCAGCTATTTGCGACAAATCTTCAATCTGATTTATTGCAAACAGGTTATGGGTATCCACGTAAACATTTGAGCTATTTCTAAGAAGTACCATTAAATAACTATTATACATAAGCTCCTTTGAATTACCGCCATCTATTATGATTGGCAAATTTTTATAGGTTTCTGCTATTTCTAATATTTTTTCCCATTCTATATTTTTATTTCCTGTTACATCTATTTCATCTAAGCTAATCATTACTGGAAATTTATAATAATCTAGCACTTCGTAAAATTCCCTGAAACACCTGCTGTCATAAGGATACTTGTGAGATTTAGGAAAAAGTCTAAGCAATCTAAAACCTTGCTTATATCTTTTCCTTAGTCCTTCCCCAAAGTTATCTGGATGAGCAAAATAATCCTGCTCCATAACCAACGCACCATTTACGCCAGATACTTCTTTGCTGATAGTGGACACTAGCTTGGCTACAGCATCATTTCCTTCTTTTGGATAATAAAAGAGAGAGATAAAATGGGTAACAGTCGTGCCAACAATATTAAACTTACTTTTTCTTTCTTTTAATATTTTTTTCAAGCTGCTGTCACTTATAGTAAGTCTTTTAGAGAGAAAATTTTCTCCAGTCCAAAAATTAATATCATGGAACTGAACCGCTTTCGCAATTTTATGATCTTTAGAACCAGATATCATTATAGCCTTTATATCTTAAGTGTTGCGTTTAAGAATTTAAAGTTTTAAAAATTATACTAAAGTTATTTTTACCCCGATTTTCTTAATTTTTTTTAGTATATCAGGGCTAATTTTATTATCCGTTATAATTTCATCTAACTTTTTAATAGGCATAACATTTATATAAGAATATGTTTCAAATTTGGAACTATCGCTAAGTAATATTACCTCTCTTGCACTTCCCGCTACAGATTTTGTAAGTTCAGCATCATATTGAGTTGCCGTGGAAATCCCCTTATCTAAAGAAATAGCTGTTGCACTAATGAAGGCTTTGTCCACATTTATTTCTTCAAAAAAACTAATCGCGTGCGGACCAACATATATGCTTGACCCTGGTCTCATTATCCCACCACATACACTAACTTCAAGGTCTTTTTTTATTTTTAGCAATTTCCATAGTTCATTGGCAATTGGTATACCTGCCGTTGCAATTTTCAAATTCCTCTTGTCAATCAAATACCTTACAAGTCCAAGACAGGTAGACCCTGATTCTATTATTATGGCATCTCCGTCATTTATTCTTTTAGCTGCTTCTTTAGCAATTCTTGCTTTTTCTTCCGTAAACAACTTCACTTGCTCTGCAAACATAGGTTCGGGTTCAAGTGCTTCACGGTCTATGGCACCGCCATGAACTTTGCTTAGAAAACCTTCTTCCTGCAATTTCTCAAGATCTCTTCTAGCAGTAATAAACGAGATGCCAAATAATTTACTAATCCTTTCAACGCTTGCTGTCTTTTCTTTCCGGATTAGTTTTCTTATTTCTATCCTTCTTTTTTCCGGTATTCTCATTATTTGAATATTATTATTAAAGCCTTTATTTTTTCAGCTGCTTAATTATTTTTTCAGTTATCTCTTCAACAAGATTTTTGTCAAATTTAAAATCTCCGCTTTGCCTGCCATTATAAGTAGTTACATCTCCAAAAGCTCCCCTGTAGACATATCCAGGGCTGCACACTTCTTTTGTTGCATCAATAGACGCAATTTCTTCTTTCGTAAAGTGGCGGTGAATTGAAAAATCAGCATCCGGATTTCCAGAAAACATAATCTGCCTGTATATTAGTATCTTGGCACAGTTATTAGCAACTTCAGTATATAAAAAAGTCTCATTTAAGTTAGGTCCAGCAGCAAATGTACCATGAAATGGCAGACTGCATATAAGAGGTGCGGCTGGATCTATTTTTCTTCTGTTTTTGAAATTTTCAACAATTGCTTCTCCCTGTTCTGCTGAGCCTGGAAGAGCTTCTGAAATATTTGCTATGGGCTGTTCGCCCAGTACAGCTCTTGTGCCCTCACTTACAGCAGGCAGATCCATATGGGCTGCTCCAAAAGACATAATTTGTATTGGGTGTGCATGTATCACTGCACCCACATCTGGAAAATTTTGATATATGCAGTAATGGCTTGATGCTTCTCTTGATATATTTTCTGCCTTCCCCATGATAGGTATTTTACATAGATCTGTTACAATTATAGAATCTTCTTTGATAGACCACTGATGATCTGTCCCAGACCTTCTGGGAGAAATATATATTTTCTCGCCATCTCTTACAGAGATATTCCCACCACTTGAATCTGTAAGTTCTCTATCATACAAGAGTTTTCCTATATCACATATTGATTTTCTTATGTTCTTTATGTCTACCATTATTTGTCCACCTTTACTATTTCTAATTTTACATTCATTTTATTTAATATTTTTAAATATTCACCACTAATATTCGAATCAGTTATTACAGTATCAAATTTAGAAATATTGGAAAAAATATAAAAACCTATTATTCCAAACTTACTGCTATCTACAATTAAAACCCTCTTTCTGGCTCTTTGGATAAAAAGACATTTTATTCTTCCCTCGTTTAAATCAGGGTCCAATAAATTACCCTCTTTTGATATCCCTTTAGAAGTAATAAAAACTTTGTCAACCATTATGTCGCCCAATATGTTTTCTGCAATGACGCCTACCGTTGAAAATGAATTATCCCTTACAGTACCGCCAGTTGCAATAACATTTACATTTTTATTTTGTGCAAGTTCTACTTGAGCTATAATATTATTAGTTATCACAGTTAAATCTTTCAGGCTAGCTTTATTTATCTCCTTTACAAGCAAAAAACTGGTGGTCCCGGCATCAACAATAATTGAATCTCCATCCTTTATGCCCTCTACTGCCTTTTTTGCTATGGCTTTTTTTTCCTCGTTATAAATTTTAAGCCTCTTAGCAAAAGAGGATTCGCTATGTACCAAAAAATCATTTATTTTTATAGCTCCGCCAATGATTTTTTTTAGATAACCTTGACTTTCTAATCTCTGCAGATCCCTGTAAATCGTCATTTCCGAAACATTAAATTTACTTTTCAGAAAACCAATGTCAACTTTTTCAAGTTCATTTACGAACTCTATTATTTTCTCTCTTCTTTCTCTTGCATTCATTTTAAGAAGTTATAAATCAACAAAAAATTATTATATTTGTTAAAATTTTAACAAATATAATGGCCTTTGTCCAAAATATTTCAACTTTGATACCAACAAAATCTATCAGTTAATAGGCTTGCCTATCATGCGTTTATTATAAAATCACGATAGTTTATTCATGATCCAGAGATCATATTTTAAAGTTATCGATTATATTATTTAACTTATTCCTGTAGTACTTAAAATTTTTCCAGGTAACATCTTTTGATACAGCATGGTCAATGTGAGGAATATAGCCACCTGTTTTCATAACTCTGACAATCTTTTTAAATTCATCGTCAATTGCTCCCATATTTGAACCCTCAAACAATACTCTCTTATCTATGCCTCCCAGTAGCCGAAGACGGGGAAACTCTTTTCTTATTTTTTCAATGTTATTTACAGCTTCAATTGGAAAGATTCCTGTAATTCCCACTTTGATCCATAATGGAATCAACTCTTCGATCAGCCCATCACAATCAACAATTATATTTTTAGTCCCATATTGCCGCAAGAAATCAATAAATTTTATATAATAAGGAGCCATAAACTCTTCAAACATCTCCCTGGATAAAAAAGAGCCTGATCTATAAGCCATATCTTCTAAGATGACTATGCAATCAATATCGACCTTATCTAAAATCTTAGACCAGTAGTTAATCACAAAATCCAGAAAGAACCCATTAAGCTCTTTTATCAGTTTTGGTTCATCATACAAGGTCGTCATAAAAGCAATTTCTCCCATAAGATGCCTGCCCAGGAAGGAAAACCCAAATGGATTACCTCCAAGCCTAATAGGAAAATCCCTATCTTTTAGCTCGTTTGTCAGGCTTTCCCAATTTTCAGGAAGCCTGCTTGAATAATCATCGCCATTATAATTTTCAATATACTTATAAAAATCCTTCCTATCTTTTATAGGATAATTTATCACCATAGGTATAGATGCACATCTTTTAGTTACTTTCTGAGTCAGTCCATAGTTATCGATATATATCCTATAGTCTTTGTTATCTTCTAAAGTCTCATGCTTAAATCCAGGACTTATATCAAAAGGAAATTTAGCCAGGTAAGAATCGAGATTAAAATAGGCCATAACATTTTTATCTACTAATTCATCACCATTTGGATAAATTGGTGATGAACCCCTTACCAAATCTGCATTCAGGACACCGGGTCGAATATCCTCTATTTGTGGAAGCCCGCTTTTGAACCAATTTTTTATAGTTTCTGCCCAGTAACCAAATTCAGTTTTCATGTTTTGAGCCCTACTGTCAAAACTCATTACCGAGTTAAATTTTTCTCTTGCGCTATTAAACATATAAATAATCCTTATAATCCAGTCTCTTTATTTTTTTAAGATCAAGCCAGTAGGCAAATTCTTCCAGATATTTTCCTACATTCGCTAAAACCATTGGGAAATGGTGGGGAATCCCATTTGTAAGTATTGTATTAGCAAGATCTATTGATGCGATAGCCTCATCGTAAAGCCTAAGGCCATTTACCCAACCCCGGCTCCCGTTAAATGATTTTTTATTATCATTAAAAACTTTACCTGTAAAGTAATAAAAATAGTCCGATTCTCCTGTAAGTCTAAACACTGTAACATCCCCGGGAGCAAATATTATATCAGTAATTGGTCCACAGTTTTTTATGCTCTCATCGTAGTCAGCAAAGTAGTGTTTATCACATGTAACTCCTTTACTATTTGCCATTTCAAAGGGAGCTGACCCACAATGCCAGAGGAGCAGAGAATCATCTTTATCATCAAATTTAGGTAAATCCATAATCGCTACAGGTTTTTTTGTCAACAATCTTAAAACCATCATCGAAATTGTGCCTAAAACATCTGCTTCACATCCAGCAACGATTCCATCACTATTAAGCATGGAGTTAACCAAGCAACCTACCATTTCCTTTATGGGCATAAGTTTTGGCCAGCATGAAAAAGCTACAGCAGAGTAGCTATTTTCCTTAC
>CAYMPQ010000046.1:10969-14057 GCA_964392345.1 uncultured Actinomycetota bacterium | reverse complement strand
CTTTTAAATATTAGTAAGAAAATGGGTTACAGGAGAAGCTCTGTTTGGACTTTTTCTAAAAAAAATACACCAAAATATTCTTCTGTAACCAGGGATAATTATGTAGGATTTGGACCAAGTGCAGCCAGTCTGCTTAAGGAAATATTTAAGATAAATACTTTTTCAGTTAAAGAGTATATTAAGTGTCTTGATGGCAATAGAATGCCCACTGCTCTTGGTTTAAAATTCAATGAGAGAACAAGAGCCCTTTATTGGTTGTTTTGGTCCTCATACAATCTCTATATTAACCAGGATAATTTTTATGGACTTTTTAGTAAAAAACTTGAAGATGTATTCAAGCTTGAATTATATTTGGGTGAAAAACTAAAATATATTAAAAGATATAAAAATGGCTATGGGTTATCTGATAAAGGTGCATGTGTTTTTCACTTAGTTGAGCAATCTTATACTCACCAATATATTGATAAAACCTGGAAAACTGCTTTAAAAAATCCATGGCCCAAAAGGATTGCTTTGTATTAATACTATATTAGAGCTGACGGCAACTGTTTTTGAACAGGCTGTAAAGCAGCTGGTATTTATGGTACGATTTTAAAATCTTCTAAAACAGGTAAAAAGTAATACGTTAAAAGGGGAAAATTATGAATTCTAAGATATTTAATGCTTCTCCTTTGCTAACATGGTTTGTTATTATTTCTGTCCTGACAGTATTTCTTGGTGTAATAACCATATTGGTGATAAATATATTTTACAAGCCAGTTGGCGGCAATGAAGTGTTAAGATACTTTGATCAGGACTTTTTAAGAGAGTCATCAGAATATCATAAAATAAGCCTTACTATCTCGCTGGTAAGTAAAATGATTTCCTTGCTTTTTATAGTGGGAGTACTTTTTATTTCCTGGAAATATTTTTCCAAAACACCAAGAGTGCCTATTTTTGCGGCTTTAGCCTACATAGCCCTTTTTTATGTAATTTTGCAATTGATACTCCTTCCTTTAAGTTACTACAGGGGTTTTATAGTTGAACACAGCTTTGGCCTGTCAAACCAGACTTTAGGAATGTGGTTTTTAGATTTTATTAAAAGCTGGGCCATATCATTTGTTATTTCAACCGGAGTGTTAACCGGCATATATGCTTTGATGATTTATCTCCCAAAGCACTGGTGGCAAGTATCATCTGCAGTGTTCATCATTTTTATAATTATTGGAACCTATCTTTATCCTATAATAATTGATCCTCTTTTCTATAAGTTTGAAAAATTGGAAGACAGCAAATTAAAAAGCCAGATTATTGATATTTCAGGAAAAGCAGGAATAGAAATAGACGAGGTACTGGTAGCTGACGCAAGCAGGCGGACAAGCAAAGCCAATGCCTATTTTACCGGTATTGGAAATTCAAAACGCATAGTTATATTTGATAACCTGCTAGATAAATTTACAGAGCAGGAAACAGTAGCAGTAATAGCTCATGAGATAGGCCACTGGCATTATAAACATATAATAAAAAGTATTGTACTGGGTTCCGCCTTTGGGGTGCTTGCAATTTTCCTGTTCAGGGTAATACTGGGAAAGGCAGGGCTGGTCGGGGACTTTAGGACAATCTTTTTAATCATTCTCCTGATGTCCACTTTCTCTTTTATTACCATGCCGGTTCAAAATACAATCTCCAGGTTTTTTGAAAAACAGGCAGATGAATTTGCTCTCAAGCTGACTGAAGATTCTGAGACGCAAGTTTTGCTGACAGTAAAACTTGCCAGTTCCAATCTTTCCAATGTTTGTCCTCACCCTTTAATAAAAGCCTTGCTGTACAGCCACCCCTCCACAATGGAGAGGATTAAGCAGGCAGAACAGTTTAGCCCTTAAAATAGCTTACATACAGAAAAGACCTTTAGTCTTTTAATACAGCTGCCGTCCTACCCCAAACTGTGCTCCCAGCTTTATTTACAGGTAAGTAGTCTCTCTGAAGGCGTAAGCAGGCGGACAAAAAAATGGTGTTCCAGTGCAGTTGAAAAGGGGTTTTATGTAACCTCAAATTGTTATGAAAAACTTCAAAAGGCGAGATGTTTATTCTTGTGAAACTATTGCGAAGATAAATACTTTATTATTTCTTCCTTTTTTTTATCATCGAAGTCATTGCCGTATAATCTTGTAAAAATATTCTTCTTTAAATCCCCGGCAGGACTTTTTTCTTTTAAAGAACTTAAAAGTATTTTTGTTGAAAATTGAAACATTGAAAATCCCATCATCATTCTTTCCTCTCCGGATTTTTCCTTAAGCATCTTTTTATAAAGTTTATCAACCTTGTTTGTTTTATTGCCCATTTTGTTTTCCAAGAACTTCATTAAGGAGATTGTTTATAAGAAGGGCATCTGCCCACTTTTTTATGTATTCCATATCCACTTTTTCTCTAAGTAAATTCTTTACATCTTTGAGCTGTATTTCTGAACGGCTGTCTTTTGCCCATATCAACTTAGATAAAATTAAGTCCTCGATACTTACTATAAAAATTTCTAAATTGCCAATTTTTACTTTTCTTCTTCTACTAAATTCAGTTTTTCTAAATTCAGAATCCTTTCTAACCATAAAGTCAATTTTTATTATTTCACCCAGGTGAATAATATTAAACATTTTCTTATTTAAAATAGAATCTCTTATCATCTCAAGGTCAATATAAAAATTCTTTTTAAAGAGATTGTAAAATTTTTCAGCAGATTCTATTTCTATGACAATATCAATGTCTCTTGTCATCCGTGGTTCAGAATAATAATTCATTGCTATGGAACCGCTAAGCATATATGGGATTTTATTTTTATTTAATCTTGTGACTACATCTTTTAAGACTTTAAATTCATTTATCATATTAATTTATCGGCTATCTAGATTAATAAGCTATTTTTTTAATATTATCAAAAAAGCATTAGTAAAAAAAGGCATTAAAATAGAAAATTTTGTTGATTTTGTTAAATCAGTAAGGTAAAATAAGTACCGACTGGTTGGTATGTTTTAAAATTTATCTATTCAGGTATCATTAGAATATGAATTTGAAAGTTAATAGAAAAGAGGAGCAGGCGTGAAATTAAAAGAGAAAG
>CAYMPQ010000046.1:0-10869 GCA_964392345.1 uncultured Actinomycetota bacterium | reverse complement strand
TATGAATTTGAAAGTTAATAGAAAAGAGGAGCAGGCGTGAAATTAAAAGAGAAAGGAGCAGCATCAAAAAATAAACTGCTGAAATCTGCAGCAGCATGTTTTTCAGAAAATGGGTTTGATGCGGCAAGCGTAGATGAGATATGCAGGCATGCAGGTTTGAGCAAGGGCGGTTTTTACCACCATTTTGCCAGCAAGCAGGATTTGATAATAGAACTCTTAAATCAATGGTTAGAAAGAGTTGATGATTATATTAAATCAGTCAAGGATAGCTCCAAAAACATGCAGGAACTTTTTACGAATATTGCCGGCAAGGCGCGTCCGGTTTTTGTTGAAGCCAGTGAACAGCTTCCTATATTTTTGGAATTATGGATTAAAGCCTCAAGAGATCCAAAGTTAAAAGAAAGAACCATAATTTTTTATAAAAGATATCTGGATTTTTTTAAAAAAGTAATTAACGAAGGCATGGACAACGGGGTTGTAAGAGAGGTTAATCCTGTGGCAGCATCAAGAATTATCATGGCAGTTGCTGTGGGGCTCATGATGCAGGGCTTGCTGGATCCTGATGGAGCTGATTGGGACAGGGTAGCACGTGAAAGCTCTGCCATATTAATTGGAGGCCTGACCGCTGACCGGGTGGCAGGCAGGAAGAGTAAAATAAGAAATTAGCATATATTTAATTTAAAATTTTTAAAGAGGTGAAATTAAGTTGAAGATATTAGTTACCGGCGCTTTTGGAAGTGTTGGGATACATACTTTGGAAGAGCTGATAAAAGAAGGCCACGAGGTTAGAGTTTTAGAACTAAAAACCGGGGCTAACAAAAAAATTTATGAAAGATTTAAGTCAGATATAGAAATATTTTGGGGTAACATAACTAACAAGGACGATGTTGCAAAGGCAGTAAGTGGCCAGGACGCAGTAATACATCTGGCTTTTATCATCCCGCCTGCGAGTGAAGAAAAGCCAAATTGGGCATGGGAAATAAATGTAGGGGGTACGCATAATTTGCTTAATGCTATGAGGTCTCTGGAGAAAAAACCGAAAATTGTTTTTGCTTCTTCGGTTTCAGTATATGGGAAAACGCAGAAACTCAGTCCTCCACGGGTTGCTTCCGAACAGGTAAAGCCAACTGATAATTATTCACATCATAAGATTGCCTGTGAGCAGCTGGTAAAAATCTCAGGTCTTGATTGGACCATCCTCAGGGTAGGCGCGGTACTTTCTGTTTCCTTATGCAAGATTGATCCCATGCTTTTTCAGGTCCCACTTGATAACAGAATAGAATTAATTCACTCTTATGATGCTGGTATTGCCTTTGCCAGGGCAGCCTCAAGCAATAAGGTGTGGGGCAAAACCTTACTTATAGGGGGAGGTTCCAACTGCCAGATGTATCAAAGAGATTTCATAAAAGAAGTTTTAGAAGCCATTGGCATTGGGATGTTGCCGGAGGAAGCTTTTACATTTAACCCTTTTTACATTGACTGGATGGATACAGGGGAAAGCCAAAAGCTTTTAAGGTACCAGGAACACACGCTGAATGATTTTATAATTGATATAAAAGCCTTCCTTGGGATTAAAAGGCATCTGGCTAGAATTGTCCGGCCAATTATCCGTTACTGGCTGCTTGGAAAGTCCCCTTATGTGAGGCAAAAAACCTTGAGGAAGGATAATATCGGCATGGGAGTAAAAGGGAAAATTTTACCAGGCACTTAATAGAAATATTATAACTATAAAATTTGTAAGGGAGGTTATCATCGGCAGAACAGTAAAAAGCATATTCTTTTCTGGTATTTATATAATTATAGCCGGGCTATTTTTATTATTGGCCCCAAATGTTCTTATTAATTTTTTAAATCTTGGAATTTCAAACGATATAGTGGTTCGCATACTTGGGATGGTACTAATCTTTTACGGGTATTTTTATGTTAGAGCAAGCAGGCATAAAAAAGAGATGGCAAGTTTTTACAGCTGGACCATTCATACCCGGGCATCTGCCATTGTTGTTCTTTCAATTTTTGCAATGTTAGGTTTAGCTCCTCCTGTTATTGTGACTTTTGGGGCAGTTGATTTGCTTGGTGCCGTATGGACCCTGTTAGAGTTAAGAAAATCTGTGGCAGCTATGAAAGAACAGCACTAAAAAATTAATGTAACCGCAGTATCTGAGATTTACAAAAATTCTCTAAAGTCCTTCATCCTGGCTTCAAAGATAATTTATTTATAATAATATTGCAATTAATAGACAAAAATGGTAATTTATTGCTATGAAATTTGAAGAACTTCTAAAAATTCTTAATGGAGAAGCCATATTTTCATCGTCCATATTACTGGCTGGAAATGTATCGGTCAATGATATTCGAAGGCAACTGACAAGATGGGTGTCAGGGGGCAAACTTATCCAGTTAAGGCGAGGCATTTATGCAGTTGCATTTCCCTATAAAGATACACAGCCCCATCCTTTTATTATTGCAAATAAGATCAAAAAAGCTTCTTATGTCAGTCTCCAGTCAGCGCTTGAGTATTATGGAATGATTCCGGAGTATGTTCCTGTTATTACAAGTGTAACAACAGGCAGAGCAGAAGAGGTAACAACAAAAATAGGAAGATTCCAGTTCAGACATATAAAAAAAGACCTCTTCTGGGGTTATAAAGAAACCAAAATAACATCAGATGAAAAAGTAGTCATAGCTTCTCCTGAAAAAAGCCTGCTTGATCTTCTATATCTTACGCCTCAGTCAGATAATACTGATTATATTGATGAATTGCGCCTCCAAAATATGGAGAAAATTAATCCAGAAGTCTTAAAGGATTTTGCACAAAGATTTGATACTTCTAAAATCAAACGGGCAGCTAAAATGATTATAAATTTGATGAAGGAATAAGGATGAAAGAATATTTAAGGCAATTGACAAATGAACAACCCAATATACTTCTTAAACGCAGTGTTGCTCGTGAATATCTACAGGCCCGCATATTGCAATCTCTACAGGAAGAAGGAGCCTTTTTAAACGTTGCTTTTCTTGGAGGAACATCACTTCGTTTCTTGTATTACCTTCCAAGATATTCTGAAGACCTTGATTTTTCTGTTTTACCGCCAAAGAAAATCGATTTCAAAAGATTATTAAACAAAACAACAATAGACCTGGAAAGAGAAGGCTATCAGATAAAAATAAAAGAGAGCAATAAAAAGGCCGTTATAGGAGCTTTTGTAAAATTTCAATCTCTTCTCTATGATCTTGGCCTTTCGCAGCATAAAGACGAAGTATTATCTATTAAACTGGAAATAGACACAAATCCGCCAAAAGGTGAAGTAACCACAACTACAGTTGTAAAAAAATATATCATGCTAAACCTACTCCATTATGACAGAGCGTCTCTTTTTGCAGGTAAGGTGCATGCTATTCTGTCAAGAAATTATACCAAGGGAAGGGATCTCTTTGATTTGATATGGATGCTGGCAAATCCTTCCTGGCCATTACCAAATTTTATTATGCTGAATAATGCTTTGGCCCAGACAGGATGGAGGTATGAAGAAATCAATAACAGTAATTGGAAAAAAATACTGATAGGTCATATTTCAAAAATAAATTGGGAAAGAGTAATTGCAGACGTTTCTCCATTTCTTGAACGGGAAGCTGATAAAAAATTTATAACATATAATAATTGTACTAGCCTCATAGAGGGATTTAACCCCCAGCCGGCCATTCGCTAATGAGGGCCTGCAAAGCCTTTTTTCTCCATCTTGCCCCATGTTTTTGAACCAAACACATATTCGAAAATAGCACGAAAACGCCACCAGGTATTTATCTGACGATACCCGAAATTCTCTAGCAGGGCTGTACAGAAAAGAAGAAGCAAGTGTGGCACTTTTGGATATTTTTTAAAAGAAAGTTCTTCCAGGATTACAGACAGTACTGAGAGTGCAGTACCGTAGAGTATGGCTGCTGTGAGAAAGATTATTGCAAAGTAAGCATCAATCATCCCAGATATTACGGATATGGCGAAGACAAGATATCCGCTAAATTCAATAAGGGGACCGAATATTTCAAAAATTACAAAATATGGTGCTGACAATAGTCCGGTCAAACCATATCTAGTGGCTAAATACATCAGAGAAAATGCATTTTCGTGAGGTTTATAATCATAGCATTTATAGCCGGGTTCTGCCCGCCACTAAAAAAGAAAAGAGCTTTAATTGACTGTGAAAAATAAAGCAATGTTCCTTTAAAAACCGCCAGGTTTATGTTTTATTTTAATTTATCTTGATTGGGGTATAATAAAAAATAAAATTATTTTTAAATAATATTATAATAGTATTAGCAAAGGTTTTATGAGGGAAAAATACAGAAAGAATACAATCAGATTTTTGGTTATTTTTTTATCAGTTTTAATGCTTATAGTTATAATGATTTTTTCAATTGCCTGTAGCGGTTTTGAAGATGTCAAGTCTTACCTGTCTTATGCTGTAAAAGAAAATTTAGAAATGAAGACAGGGTCAACCGGACTGGATAATGGAAAAATTGATTATAATATGGAAGGAAAGGAAATAATGTTACCTCAACCCAAACTGGAAAGTGAAAGCTCTCTGGAAGAAGCTTTAGCTAAGAGGAGATCTATAAGAAGTTTTTCTTCTAAAGAATTGAGCCTGGATGAGTTGTCTCAGTTGCTTTGGGCAGCCCAGGGTATAACTAAGGAAGATACCGGATACAGGACATCTCCCTCGGCTGGCGCGCTTTATCCTCTGGAATTGTTTTTGCTAAAGAGTGATGGAGTATACCATTATGTACCAGATGGCCACAAAATGCTTAAAATTAGCTCGGAAGATTTGAGGCTGCCTTTGGTCCAGGGGGTTGTTTTTCAGGGATTTGTATCAGAAGCCCCAGTAAATATTATTATAACTGCAATTTATGAGAGGACTACTGCAAAGTATGGAAACAGAGGAGTAAGATATGTCCATATAGAAGTGGGCCATTGCTGTCAAAACATACTGTTGCAGGCAACTGCTCTTGGTTTAGGAGCGGTACCGGTAGGAGCTTTTGATGACAGCTATATTCAGAAACTGTTAAATTTACCTTCAGAATATCAGCCGCTTTATGTAATTCCTGTGGGGTACCCAAAGGATTAAAATTGATCTTTAGACAAACTCCGTAAAACACTATTTTGAAACTGATACAAAGTATCTTTACTTATTTTATATCCCCGGGAGCTTCAGTCTGTCAGTTAGCTGGCTTACCAAGCTTAACAGCTGTGCCATATGCCAAAAGCTCAGCAGCACTGCCCATAACACTGGTAGTCATAAAACGGACATTAATTACCGCGTCAGCTCCCAACTCTTCAGCCTGTGCCATCATCCTGCTAGTAGCTATTTTGCGTGCCTGTCCCATCATCTCCGTATACTCAATAAGCTCTCCCCCAAGAACCAGCCGCACCAATGCAGAAAGGTCTCTTCCAATCCAGATAGCAAATATAGTGTGTCCCTGTGCCAGACCTAAAATCTTTGTGATCTCGCGACTGGGAACTTCTGCAGAAGTCTGTATCAGCACATGAGACTGAGTCTCGGCAGTTGAAAGCTCCTTTTCCCGGGCTTTGCCTTTTCCCTGTTCTGCAGCCACTGTCAGCAGGACTAGCAGAATGCCACCCAGCAAGCAGTATGCTGCAGTTTTGAGCCACCAGGGTAAAATGGGTTCGTGGTAGGCGTACCAGGGTATCCCAGCAAATATTGCAGTAAAGAGCCCGAGTACGAAGGCCAGTGAGCCAACCAGTCTAAGTGTTTTAATGATTAATTGAACTGCTTTCATAATTCCTCCCATATAATAAGATAATGAAAAATTTTGTTAATAAAACTTTTGGGTGAACTCCTACAGTTAGATACATTGTATACTAAAAAAACTTAGGATAGAATTGGTATTTTTATTTATTAAGGTAATCAGGTAATTTTTTTATCCCTTAGTTTATTCAAGAATAATAATTAGAAACTGATTGCATATAACAGATTTTCAAAAAGATAGTATAAACTGCAACAAAATAAAAAAATCTCTTGGCATAATGTATATTATTATATATAATTAGTACATAATTATATACATTTTGTTAATTATGGTTGATGTAGTAAGTTGGAAAGTAAAAATATAAAACTTAAAAATAACCTTAGAAGATGCCGGTTTGAACATAATGAAATTTCCCAGCAAGAGCTTGCAAATGCTGTTGGTGTAACACGACTTACCATTCACTCCATAGAGAAGGGGAAGTTTAATCCCTCTGTTCTTCTGGCCTTAAAAATATCTAAATTTTTTCACAAATCAGTTGAAGAGATATTCTATTTTTCAGATGAAAAATAAATTTACATATATGAGGAAGGCGGTTTTTATAAAAATGAAAAAGGTAATTAATATAAGCGGGAAGGTTACCTTTTACCTGGGTATTATTTCACTGGTCAGCCTGATTTATAATCTTATATTTTATGAAACTTTAAGACCTAAAATTATAGGATTTGAGGATATATCAGGCATTTTAGATAGTATGGAGGTTTTTGTCGCAGTAGCATTTATTTTAATTTTTATCTTTCATAGTTCAGCTATTTTAAATATTGCTTTTCAGCTAAAGTTTTTTAAAAGAGAAAGCTTGCTCAGGTCATTAGTTTTTTTTATAGCGGTAATCTCGATTCTATTAGTTTTCGGAGATTTTGCATTGCTAAGTGATATTGGAAAAGAGTATGCTTATGGATTGGATACTACGGGTGAATGGCCCATTTTATATTTCAGTCAGCTCTTACATTTTATATTAACCATACTTGTGTTTATAACACTGCTTTGGACAAGAAAATCATTTCTGGATAAATATAAGGAAGATGTTGTGCTAAAGGATGAGGCTATCTTTATTAATGCACAGTATGTAGGGATTTTCTGTGGTATTTTTGGAATAGGAGTATTTTCAGTACTTTCTGCATTTTTTCCACTCTGGGCATTAAAAAAGGGTATTTTTGTAATAAGCTTAATAGTTATACTGCCATATTTTTTAATAGTTATCTATTGGTTAGTAATAAAAATAAGAGAAAAGGTTGGACAGTGGTACGATGAGAAGCAATATCAGGATATAACAAAAGCAAGTCTGGTTACCATGATGGCATCAATAATTATAATGACTGTAATTTTTGTTACCCAGTATTTTGTGAGCAAATTTGATTTTATAACCATAACATGGTTTCCGTTTTATGTTTTTTTAGTATTGCTTTTATTTTCAAGCAGCACGCTGTATTTTAATAAAAAAGCTGCAAGCTAATTTATAGATAATGGATATAGCAAAAAGAAATAATAATTTAGGATTGGCTGCTCTGGTAATCAGTTATCTAACCTTGATATTTTGGGTGCTTGGAATTTTTATAAGTGTTGAAATAGGCATAGGTTGGCAAAGCTATACAACTGTGGGATTATTTGGATTATTTCTCCTCTCCTCTGGCATTATATTTTTAATAAGCCTGATTTTTAATATAAAAGAATCAAGGAGAAATAACCATATAACAAGAGGGTTAGTACTTACTATAATTAGCTTTCCACCAGTTGCATTCTGCTACCTGGCAATGCTTGTAAAAGCATTAACTGAAGGGCATTAATTAGATCTATAGTTATTCCACTTCTTGCTACCCTTGCCATAATAATTTATTCAAAAAATATTTTCAGCATAAAAAACCCCAAAGAAGATAAATAATTCATTATTTATAAGTCCTTTTTTCGATAATCTTTCCAATTATGGCATATCTGAATACCTTGCCCTTAAAGCTTTTAACTGAAGCTACTACAGCATAGATTGCAAAAACAAACCAGAAGGGGAAATATAAAAACATAAAAATCATGGAGACAAAGAATAAAGTTCCGGGTTCAGCATCTGGAGTAGAAGTCATGAATGGCAATGAGATTAACATCAAAATAATTCCAATAAACATAGAAAGCATCATAATAACCAGGAATACTAATTGAAAGAAAATTGCCTGTAAGGCATTGAACTTTACAAATTTTGATTTATCCTTCTGGTTAATCCAAATAATTATAGGCGCCAGAATTCCAATGTTTGGAATCAGCATAGATAAGTGTGAAAGAAGTGACATGAGTTTTTCTTCAGTAGATATTTTTTCGTTCATTTTAATTTTTCCAAGTATTAATTTTATTGATTTAGCACCGATGCAAAAGCAAAATTTTCTAACACAATGCTATAATACTTTTAAAGATTACTATTGCAAGGGTAACATTTCAAGAAGAAAATGGAAAATCTTAATTTTTTAAATCTTGGGATTTCGAACGATATTGTTGTTCTTTCAAATTCATATATCTTAAGGTAATCCAGAATAATAAAAGAGTAAATTCTTAATTGAAATCCTGCGTAAGGGATAAAATATTTTCAATTTTTAAGTCTGGGTAGAAAGTTTTGAATGTCTTATAATAATATAGCTCTTCTTTATTTCTTAGCATAAAATTTTTTGATATTTTCCTGCTTTTTCTGAATTCTTCATTGGTTATGATTTTATCGACTCTCTTTGAAATAGTATCAACAATACCAGATCCTTCCCAGAATTTATCTTTTTTCCTCCAAGCTATAGAATCAGGCAGATAGTTTGAGGCAACTTTCCTTAATATGTATTTACTTATGTTTTTATCCTTTCTTACTTTTTTACCGGGTGATATCTGTAAACTATAATTTACCAAAGCTTCATCCAATACGGGCAGTTTTATGTTTACATTGTAAGCGTTAGCCAATCTGTCTACTCTTTGAAGAGCAGTATTGTGGAGGCTATTTACGGAATTTAGTAGCTCCCTTTGCATAGATTTTTTTGAATCTAAATCCAGGAAATAATCATATCCTGCAAAAAGTTCATCTCCTCCTTCACCGGAAAAGACTACATCAGCGGATGAAGATATTTTAGAAACAATAGCATTACCTAAAGAACTTCTGACCAATGGAGCGTCAAAAGATTCTAGATAGTAAATCACTTTAGGAATACTGGAAAATAATTCATTAACATCCAATTCATATACTGTATGTTTTGTTCCGAGATATTTTGAAACAATTTTTGCTGAATTTAGATCTGGAGATCCTTCAAAACCGACTGAAAAAGTATATACCTCTTCCGTAAATTCCCTTAATATTGCAGCAATTATACTTGAATCAAGTCCTCCGCTTAACCACACTCCATATGTTGAAAAATTGTTAGAGGTTCTCCTGTCAACAGAATTTATAAGATGATTCTCTAATTTATTTTCAATGTTTGTTTTTTCTAATTTATATGACAGCGGGAAATTTTTCAGAGAAATTTCCTTTATTACTTTAGAGGAATTAAAGTTTATCACCTCTATGAGATATTTTATCCAGTAAAATTTTTGTTTTTTTCCTACATTCTTTTTCATTTTTTTCACCAATTACACCAGCTATACCACTCACCTAAACCATCTCCTAATTTTATTTTTCTTATAAAAAAAACTCTTAAATTTGTATATTTATACAAATGTCCTTTTCTACCATAACAAGTGACGGCTTTTATTTCAAGGGTATGTATAGGTTCCAGCAATTTAGGAATAATTTAACCATACATGCTCATTTTAAAAAGTTAAAAGAGCCAACCACAGAAGATGCTCAGACAAATTCAGGTAATAATGGTAAAGGCAATAAAAAGAGTAAGAAACCTAAAAAGAATGAATAATATTTAAAAGCTTAACCCTGTCACTGTGCTCATGTAGTCTTTTTTCAAAATCTACAATTTCCCATCCGGAAGGCAATCTGTCCCTGATCTCGTCAAGAATCACTTCACATGCTATTATTTTGACCTTGCTTCTATTATCTACTTTTATTTTTTTGATCCCTTTCATTTCTTTCTCCTGCAGTCATTTATTATCCTTCAGTTTGTAAGGATAGGCAAAAGGAAATATTAATATTTTACCTGCCCTTTATATTGCTTCAAGCAGACAAATACTTAGCCGAAAGTATTTATAATTTATAAGAACTTGCTTTTAGATCTCACAGGTATAAAACACTAATACTCACCTAATCTGCTGATGAAAGCATTAGTATCATCTTTATTGGTCTTTAATTTTCACAGCAGTTCCGTAAACCAATATTTCTGCTGCACCACTCATAACCATGGATGTCATAAACCTTACATTTATTACAGCATCTGCATCTATTTCCTTAGCCTTATCAATCATTCTTTTTAATGCTATCTCTCTTGCTTCGGTAAGCATTTCTGTATATTCCTTTATTTCCCCACCAACTATTTGTCTAAATCCAGCCACTATATCTTTACCGATATGTTTAGCTTGAATAACATTTCCTTTTACCAAGCCCAAAACTTCTACTATTTTTTTGTTTGCAATAAAATCTGTATTAGTTATTTTCATGGTCTTAAATCCTT
Organism: uncultured Actinomycetota bacterium; assembly: GCA_964392345.1. Taxonomy (GTDB): domain Bacteria; phylum Actinomycetota; class Humimicrobiia; order Humimicrobiales; family Humimicrobiaceae; genus JAUVXY01. The sequence goes on along the minus strand of CAYMPQ010000046.1, from coordinate 478 downwards.
CTCTTTTATTTCTTTTTTGAATTTTTTATTATCATTAACTCTTTCTAAACTTAAAAAAATTATTAGAATAACCGCGCCTATACCCATTAGTACAAAACCTGCTCTCATTCCCCACAACATTATTTCTTCATTCATCCAAAAAATAGGGGATACAGCGAAGATTATTGTAAGTATTAAACCTGAAATAAAAATTGAAACGCCAGTCATTATAGTTTTTTTCATTTAATCACCTTATCTTAAAATGCTATTGTATATTAAATTATTTTACAATCAAATTTTTCTTCTGCAAGCCTACAACAACAAGAAACATTTAAGAGTGATCAAATAAGTAAATAATTTTAAGATACTTATAATATAGTTGTCCGAAATGGTAGCCCCAAGTATTGAAATTTCGAACCAAATTGTGTGTCCAGCTTAGGCTGGTATGTTCAGCAGGAGATAGTCCTGTCAGGGTAAAAGCCAGAAGCCCTGTAGCTTG
>CAYMPQ010000045.1:0-14206 GCA_964392345.1 uncultured Actinomycetota bacterium | reverse complement strand
TTATATTATTATCTGTTGCTTTTTTTACTCATCTATATCTCTGTGAAATATTTTTACAGAATAACCTTTTAATTTTAAATAATCATATATTTTATCAGCAATTACTACAGAGCGGTGCCTCCCGCCGGTACACCCAACACCTATCCCCAGATAACTTTTCCCTTCTGTAATATAATTGGGAATTAAAAAATCCAGCATTTCCTCAAATATTAGCAGGAATTTCTTGGTTTCGTCACGCGATAAGACAAAATCCATAATTTCTTTATCTTTTCCATTAAATTCCCTTAACTCATCATTGTAAAATGGATTTGGCAAAAACCTTACATCAATAATAATATCCGAGTTTTCTGGTATTCCAAACTTATACCCAAACGAAGTAACTGCTATCTGAAGGAGCCTGCTTTTTTCAACATCACTCATCATCTGCTCGGTTATAGCTATTCGGAGATCTTTTGGATTTAGCAGGGTAGTATCCAATACAAAATCTGATATTTCCCTTAGTTTATGCATTTTTTTAATTTCTTTTTCTATTCCGTCATTAAGGTCCCCGTCTTCAACTAACGGATGCCTCCTTCTTGTCAGGGAAAATCTTTTCCTTAATACATTTTTTGATGACTCCAAAAACAATATTTTGTATTCTATGTTTCTTTCTTTTAGCTTATCCAGTGTTTTATATATTTCATCAAAAAAATATCCGCTTCTCAAGTCTATAGCCAGTGCTATTTTATTTATATTCCTGTTTCTCTCAGAAAAAAAATCAATCAAGTTCAGCAGCAGGCGCGATGGTAAATTATCAATGCAATAATAGCCGGCATCTTCAAAATATCTAAGAGCTTCTGTTTTGCCTGACCCGGATAACCCTGTTATTATAACTATTTTAATTTTATTTTCCTTATTTATCTTTTTCAATTGGCTCCATCCAGTCTGCTGATAAAAGACCGGCCATCTATATAGAATATCAGCATTAATAGTAATATTAAATAGCATACAGCTAAAATATTTACAAGCAACACGGCAGCATTCTACTCATTTACCTGTGCAGATACTATTGTAAATATTTAGAGCATCCTTACGGCTTACTCCTTTTATCTTAACCAGGTCCTCTATTTTGCTCCTCCTTAGTTCCTCAATAGTGCCAAATTTTTCATATATGTATTTTTTCTTTTTGCTGCCAATTCCTTTAATTTCGTCTAACACAGAATGTGTCATGTAGCTGTTTCTTAATCTCTTGTGGTAGTCTAGAGCAAACCTGTGTGCCTCATCTCTTATCTTTATAATAATCCTCGCATAGCTGCTATCTAAATCCAGCTTTACCCCATCCTTGTATTTATTGCAAAACATGACTTCCTCTTTCTTTGCAATGCTTATTAAATCTATGTCTGAAATATTTTTTTCCTTCATTAAGGCATTTGCAGTGTTAAATTGAGCCTTTCCTCCATCTATTATTATTAAATCAGGTTTTGTGCAAAAGCTATCGTCAACATCAATTTTGAATTCTTCCAAATACTTAAGTCTTCTTAAAAGAATTTCCCCTATCATCCTGCAGTCATCCTGCCTGCTGACAGTTTTTATTTTAAAATGCCTATAGCTGCTTTTTAATGAATGGCCGTCAACGAAAACAGCCATTGAACCAACCGGAAAACTATTTTTCAAATTAGAGACGTCGTAGCATTCTATTTTTCTTGGTATGTTTTTTAACCCCAGCATATCTCTCAATTTTATTATATCCCCATGAATCTTACTGCATCCAGTATCCCTCTCAAACATTTTTTTCTCTAAATAAAGCCTTGAATTTTTAGTAACCATATCTATTATTTTTTTATTCCTGCCAATTTTTGGGATTTTTATTTCTACTTTTTTACTTTTTGCAATCGTCAGCCACTCGGAGAGCAATTCCATATCCTCTATTTTCGCAGGTATATATATTTTTGATGGGATATTAATAACATCAACATAATATTTTTTTATGAAATATGATAAAATTTCCTCATTTTTAAGATGTCCAACATTGCCTGCAGTAAAATTATTAATAATATCCAGCCCGCCTCTTCTATAGGAAAACACACTTATGGCAGCTGATTTTATATCTTTGTACAAAGAAATAAAATCCAATGAATCTTCTCCGCCTATGTATATTTTTTGATTTTTTAAAAGATTATTTATGGCAGCTAGCATGTCTCTCATCTTTGAAGCTTCCTCAAAATTTTTATCTCTGGAATACTGTTCCATCCTTAATTTTATTCTGCTTATAATTGTTTTATCTTTACCTCTTAAAAATAACTTTATGCATTCAATACTATCCTTGTATGAACTTTCGGAAATGTTGCCAGTACAGGGAGCTGAGCATAAGCCAATATGATAATTAAGGCAGGGAGATTTAAGACGGGTGCCCGGGTTGTTTCCCTTGCAATCCCTTGTCTTAAATATTTTGCGCAGGTGTTCCAGTGTTTTCTTAATAGCTTTAACACTTGTATATGGCCCAAAATATTTTGCCCCTTCAATGTTTCTGTTTCTTGTCATAAACACTCTTGGATATTTATGACTTTCAGTTATAGCTATGTAGGGGTAGGACTTGTCATCTTTTAATTCTATATTGTAACGGGGTTTATTTTTTTTAATTAAGTTGCACTCCAGCACCAGGGCTTCAACTTCATTATCCGTTATCACGTAATCAATTGAATTTATTTTATCTGCAAAATGAGGTGCATTAAACTTCACAGTATCACCGCATCCACTCTTTCCCTGAAAATAGCTCCTCACCCTGTTATAAAGATTTATCGCCTTGCCTATATAAATAATTTTTCCTTTATCATCTTTAAATATATATACCCCTTCCTTTTTAGGTAAAATACTTAAAGATTTCTCAAGCCCATTTTCAAAAAGTTTATTTTTATTTAATATTTTGCCTTGCTTACTCACTTTTTATTTGCACCATCTCTTTATTGCTTAAAATTTTATTTAAGTACATCCTTAAAAAATTTCCCGTATAAGAAGATTTATTGCCAGCCACCTCTTCAGGAGTTCCCTGTGCAATAACTTTCCCGCCTTCATTTCCTCCTTCCGGACCAAGATCTATTATATAATCAGCAGTTTTAATTACCTCAAGATTATGCTCTATCACTACCACTGTATTTCCTAAATTTACAAGCCTGTTTAAAATCTTTAACAACTTGCTTATATCATCAAAATGAAGACCGGTTGTGGGCTCATCCAGTAGATAGAGGGTACTGCCTGTGCTTTTTTTGGATATTTCAGTTGAAAGTTTGATCCTTTGTGCTTCTCCGCCGGAAAGAGTGGTTGATGACTGGCCCAATCTGATATATCCAAGCCCCACATCGTTTATAAGTTCGAGCTTGTTTCTAATTTTTGGAATGTTTTTAAAAAACCTCATTGCTTCTTCTGCAGTCATATTTAAGACATCATCAATGTTTTTGTCCTTATACTTTATTTGCAAAGTTTCTCTATTGTACCTTTTGCCTTTGCAAACCTCACAGGGTACATAAACATCCGGCAAGAAATGCATCTCAATTTTAATTTCACCATCGCCCTTGCAAGCTTCGCATCTGCCGCCTTTTAAATTAAAACTAAACCTCCCCTGCTTGTATCCTCTTACTTTAGAATCAGAAGTCCTGGAGAATAATTCTCTTATATATGTAAACACACCGGTATAGGTGGCAGGATTGGAACGGGGAGTCCTTCCAATCGGTGATTGGTCCACAACTATTACCTTGTCTAAATTTTCATACTCAAGTATGCAGTCATGGTCTCCTGCCCTGTAGTTTGTATTCATTAAAGCATTATTAAGCGCAGGATATAGTATGTCATTTATCAGCGTACTTTTACCTGAGCCTGAAACTCCTGTTATCGCAACTATTTTTCCAAGAGGAATAGCAACATCAATGTTTTTTAAATTATGTTCCCTGGCTCCTTTTATAACAATACATTTACTATTGCCCTTTCTTCTTTTTTCAGGTATCGGGATATATTTTTCCCCGGACAAATATTTTCCGGTTATTGATCTTCTGCAGGTCAATATATCGCTTAATTTTCCGCTAAATACTATCTCCCCTCCACGTACTCCTGCTCCAGGGCCGATATCTACTATAAAATCTGCCTGCCTTATAGTTTCTTCATCATGCTCTATAACTATAATTGTATTCCCAAGGTCCCTGAGCCTTTTTAATGCATCTATCAGTTTACAGTTATCTCTCTGGTGAAGACCTATGCTTGGCTCATCTAAAATATAAAGGACTCCGACCAAACCTGAACCAATTTGTGTTGCAAGCCTTATCCTCTGTGACTCTCCGCCAGACAAAGTACTTGCCTGCCTGCTCAAAGTCAGGTAGCCAATCCCAACATCACTTAAAAATTTTAACCTCTCAATAATTTCTTTAATTAATCTCTCTCCTATCATTTTATCTCTGTCTGACAGACTTAATGCTTCAAGCCTGTATATAGCTTCCTCTATTGTCAGATCGCAGAAATCAGCTATTGATATGGAGTTAATTTTAATGGCCAGACTTTCAGGTCTGAGTCTTTTCCCACCGCAGGAGCTGCATATGCGCGTACTTATAATTTCCTCAATTTTGTTCCTTTGATGATCGGACTCTGTTTCTAAATATCTTTTGCCAAGATTGTTTACAAGTCCATCAAATCTCAAAGAATAATGCCTGAGCCTTCCCTTGTGGTTTCTATAACTCAGCCTTATTCTTTCCCCATTTGTTCCGTATAGTATGATTTTCTTGATTTCGTCATCTAAATTATCAAATGGAATATCCAAATCAAATCCATACTGCCCTGATAGACTCCTCATAAGCTGAGAGTAGTAATTAGAGTAATTCATATTTATTATTGGAATAGCGCCATTGTTTATGCTTAAACCCGGATTTCTTACAATAAGTGCAGGATCAGCTTCTTTTTTTATGCCAAGACCACCGCAGTCCTTGCATGCGCCATAAGGACTGTTAAAAGAAAACATTCTTGGAGCTAATTCCTCAAAGCTTATGCCGCAATCCAGACAGGTAAACTTTTCTGAAAAACTATAAATTTCTCCTGTTTCTATTAGCTCAACATATACGATACCTTCACTTTCCTTGAGAGATATCTCAACATCCTCCGAAAGTCTTTTCTTTATGTCAGGTTTTATTTTCAGCCTGTCAATTACAATTTCTATATTATGTTTCACATACCTGTCAAGTTTTATATCACCGCAGTCATCCTGTAAATTATAAATTTTCCCATCTACTTTAACCCTTATATAACCATCTTTTTTAATGCTCTCAAAAGTCTTTATGTATTCGCCTTTTCTGCCTCTAACAACAGGCGCTAAAATTTGAAACTTTGTCCCCTCCGGCAACTGCATTATCTTATCTACTATCTGGTCCACAGTTTGCCTTGCTATTGGTTTTCCACATTTATAGCAATATGGATTTCCAATTCTTGCATACAGCACCCTCAGGTAATCATATATCTCAGTTATAGTTCCAACAGTTGATCTTGGATTTTTGGAAACACCTTTCTGGTTTATGGAAACTGCAGGGGACAGGCCTTCTATTAAATCTACGTCTGGCTTTTTCATTTGCCCTAAAAATTGTCTTGCATATGAAGAAAGGGACTCTACGTATCTTCTCTGTCCTTCTCCATAAATAGTGTCAAATGCAAGAGAAGACTTGCCTGATCCGCTTACACCTGTAAAAACAATGAACTTATCTCGAGGTATTTTTAGATTTATACTTTTTAAATTGTGCTCTCTTGCACCTTTTATTACTATCTCTTTTTTCATTATCCTGTTTTTTATAATTCTATACTCGTAATATTCTTTATATCCTTTATTTTATCTCTAATGACAGCTGCCTTTTCAAAATCAAGCTCCCTGGCTGCCAGACTCATCTCTTCTTCCAATCCACTTAATATGCCAGCAATCTTAGATGGATCCATATTTAACAATTTTTCTTCACTGTAATCAAGTTGCCTGTCTTTAACCTTAAGGCCATCCCTGCCCTTCTTGCTTGATGTTATTCCGCTTGTATATAATATGTCAGATACATTCTTAATTATTGTTTTAGGAGTTATTTTATGTACTTTATTATACTCCATCTGTATGTTTCTTCTCCTGTTTGTTTCGTAAACTGAATTTTTTATAGAGCTTGTAATATCATCAGCGTACATTATAACCATACCGCCAACATTTCTTGATGCCCTTCCAATAGTCTGTATCAGTGAAATCTCGGACCTTAGAAATCCTTCCTTATCTGCATCAAGTATAGCTACGAGCGACACTTCAGGTAAATCCAAGCCCTCGCGCAGTAAATTTATTCCAACAAGTACATCGAAATCACCCGATCTTAAACCTCTTAGTATTTTTATTCTTTCTATCGTATCTATCGTAGAGTGCAAATACCTTACCCTTATATTCAAGCCAGACAGATATTCAGACAAATCTTCAGCCATTCTCTTTGTGAGGGTAGTTATAAGGACTCTCTCATTTTTTCTTACCCTTTTTTTAATTTCAGATACCAGATTGTCTATTTGTCCCCGGGTAGGCCTTATTGCAACTTCCGGGTCAACCAGGCCTGTGGGCCTGATTATCTGCTCTGCTATTTGAGAGCTGATACTTTTTTCGTACAGCCCGGGAGTTGCTGTAGTAAAAATCACTCTTTTTACTTTTTCATTAAATTCTTCAAGCCTCAATGGCCTGTTGTCAAGAGCAGATGGAAGCCTGAAGCCGTAATCCACAAGGGTTTGTTTTCTTGAACGGTCTCCCTTGTACATTCCTCTTATTTGCGGAACAGCAATATGCGATTCATCAATTATTACAAGAAAATCATCAGGGAAAAAGTCCAGCAAAGTATTTGGAGTTTCTCCGGGCTCTTTTCCAAGAATATGCCTTGAGTAATTTTCTATGCCTCCGCAAAATCCTACTTCAGCAATCATTTCCATGTCATATTTTGTTCTTGATTCCAATCTTTGAGCCTCAAGCAGCTTCCCCTGGCTTTTAAAATATTTTACTCTTTCTATAAGTTCCTCTTCTATACTTTTGAGCGCTCTTTCAACCCAATGCACATTAGTCAGAAAGTGAGTGGCAGGAGATATTATAATTACCTGATTTTCCCCATATGACTCACCTGTCACTGGATTAAATTCTACAATTTTTTCCACATCGTCCCCAAATAACTGAACTCTTACTGCTCTATCCTGATAAGCTGGAAAGATTTCAACCGTATCTCCCTTTACCCTGAATTTACCATGGTTAAAATCATAGTCATTCCTTTCGTATCTGATATTTACTAACTTCCTTATCAATTCTTCTCTGGGATGTTCCTCCCCGACCCTTAAAATTATTCTCTGCTTTCCATACTCGGAAGGCGAACCCAGTCCATATATACAGGAAACACTTGCAACAACAATGACGTCGTTTCTGGTATAAAGAGCATTTGTTGTAGACAGTCTTAATTTTTCTATTTCCTCATTAATAGAAGTATCCTTTTCGATGTACATATCTTTGCTTGGTATGTAAGCCTCGGGTTGATAATAATCATAATAGCTGACAAAATATTCAACAGCATTGTCCGGGAAGAATTCACTGAATTCATTACAAAGCTGCGCAGCAAGGGTTTTATTAGGAGCCAGTACCAGCGTAGGAAGCTGTACATTTTGTATCACATTTGCTACCGTATATGTCTTTCCAGAGCCTGTGACCCCAAGAAGAGTCTGGTATTTATAATTACTTTTAATTCCATTTGATAACTCATAAATAGCTTTCTCCTGGTCTCCCTGGGGAGAGTAACTGGAAACTATTTTAAATTTATTGCTTGTCTTGTATTGCATTTCCAGAGTTTTCTATTTTATCTAAAACACTTTTTACTTTTTTATATAAATTAATTTTTGAACCATTATTTTCTATAACATAACTAACAAGGCTGTTGTTTATTTTTAAGTGCTGACCATCCAATCTCATATTTATATCTTCCTCTGACATATCTTTATTTTTATTTCTTAAAAATTTTTTTCTTTTATTTCTTTCAGCTTTTACATGAATTATATGATCGCACAGAAGGTGCAGATTGCAGTCAAAAAGTATTGCGGCATCTATTACTACGTAATTTTTCTTACTGCTAGTACCTATAATTTTTCTTACTTTTTCTCTAATCAGCGGGAACATAGTTTTGTTTAATTTTTTCAATTCCTCTTGATTTGAGAATACTTTTCTTGCAAGAATTTTAAATTTAATCTTATTTTTTTGGCCAATTATTTCTTTGCCAAAAAGATATTTCAATTCCTGTACAACTTTCTCGTTTTCGCAATAAATCTCCTTGGCAATTTTATCTAAATCTAAAATTAGAACTTCTTTTCTTATTCTCTCAATGTAACTGCAAACTGTGCTTTTCCCTGAAGCAATTTTTCCAACAATGCCTACAACTATTATTTTAACTCCCTTCCGCATATTTTATAATTTAAGCCATGTTAACACATGTAAACTTTTAAAAAATACTACAACTAATAGTAGTTTTTATGAAATTCAGTATCTGCCTTAATATTATAAAATATTAGAGAAAATAAAAATATACTTGTAAAAAAGTGCGTGATTGAGAAAAATATTGGTAGATACCAGGCTGCAGGTTAGGCAGTTTTTTGGTTTCAGGTAATTTCTGAGTTTTAATTTCAGGCAACTTTTTAATAGCTTCCGCAGAACAGAACTTTTGTTGCAGCTACTATTGCAGAATTATAACTAATTTCGGCTAATACTGATATGCGGCACTTCTTTGGATATGGTGCCGCTCTATTCTATATTAGCCTCGCTTTTCATTTCTTCCAATAAATTCTTTATAGCTTTCTTCTTTTCATCAGGACTTATACCATCTAATTTCTTCTCTAAGTCCACGTCTGAATCAGAAGGTTCTTTCTCTGTTGTGTCTGTCTCAGGACTTTTTTCGGTATCTGCTTCAGGGCTTTCCTTGCTTTTAATTTTTTCTTTCTTTTCCCTGTTTTCTTCTTCGCTGGAAGGACTGGTGACCTGCTTTGCGCTTAAAGCCATTCTCCTTTTATCGTAGTCAATATCAATTATCTTTACTACTAATTCATCCCCTACTTTTGCAACATCGCCCGGCCTTCTTATTTGCTCTGTGCTTAGTTCTGATATATGCACCAAACCTTCCATGCCTTCTTCAATTTGGACAAACAATCCAAATTTGACTATTCTTGTTACTTTACCCTGAATTATATCATTTACAGAGTACTCCTTTATCTTTTCCACCCATGGATCTTTTTGGGTCTGTTTTAAACCTAAAGACAATCTTTGTTTCCCATAATCAACAGCAAGAATTTCCACGCTTACTTCATCATTTACTTTTACAACCTCTGACGGATGCTTGACATGATCCCATGAAAGTTCGGAAATATGTACCAGGCCATCCACACCATCTACGTCTACAAATGCTCCAAAATCAGCAATACTTGTGACGATTCCTTTTCTTATCTGGCCTACTTCGATATTCTCTAAAATTTCTTTTCTTTGATTCTTTCTTTGATCTTCTATTATTGCCTTTCTTGAAAGAACTACGTTATTTCTGTTCCTATCCACTTCTATGATTTTGCAAACACATTTTTCGCCTATGTATTCTGAAAGCTCTTTTACCTTTTTAACATCTATTAAAGATGCCGGCAGAAACCCTCTGAGACCAATATCCAAAATAAGTCCGCCGCGAACGTATTCTATAACCTCTCCCTCAATAGTATCGTCACTCTCATATATTTTTTCTACCATGTCAAAGCTTTTCTCAATTTCTGCTCTCCTTCTTGAGAGAATCAAACGGCCTTCCTGATCTTCCTTTGTTACCACCATTATTTCTATAACAGCACCCAATTCTAGAGTATTCTCAGGTTTTGCATTGTTTCTGATAGAAAGTTCGTTACTTGGTATGACTCCTTCTGATTTAAAGCCTACATCCACCAGGACTTCATCCTTATCAATCTTCACCACTCTGCCCCTTAAAATATCTCCTTCATCAAAATCAATTATAGTCAGGTCATAATTGGGAACCATCTTTCCGTTCTCGTCTTCAACCATACAGTTGTCTTCCGTAACCATGCTGTAAAAAATATCTTTTGTCATAATTTTATAAAATCAACCTCCATTTATTTAGTCAAGAAAGGATACCATGCAATAAAAGTTTAATCAATATGTTAGAAAATAATTTTATATTATAAAATAATTTCTCTAAATGCACCAATTTCTGCCAGTTTTGATGTCAACTTCTAATTTTACTTTTAATTTTACACAGTTTTCCATGGAGCTTTTAACAACTTTTCTAACACTATCTAAGTCTTTGTTCTTCAGTTCAAGGACTAATTCATCATGTACCTGCAGCATTATATTGCAATCCAGGTTATTAGATTTTAAATTATCATAAAGAACTATTGTTGAGAGTTTCATTATATCTGCAGCGCTTCCCTGAATAGGCGTATTCACAGCCAGTCTTTCCCCAAAGCTTCTTACCCTCATGTTGCTGCTTCCGAGTTCATTTATATAACGCTTTCTTCCAAAAATAGTAGTCGTATACCCGTTTCTGCGAGCTGACTTGATTAAATGATTTATATACTCCCTTACCTTTGGATATTTTTCAAAATACATTTTTATATAACTTTTAGCCTCTTCTTCCGATATTGAGAGTCTATTTTTTAAGCCATATTCTGTCATACCATATACAATACCAAAATTTATTGCTTTTGCTTTTCTTCTTAAATTTTCATCTACACTGTTGCAATCAATGCCAAAAATTTCAGATGCAGTGCGGGTATGTACGTCTTCACCCCTGTTAAAACCATCAATCAGATTTTCATCTTCCGATAAATGCGCCAGAACCCTTAGTTCAATTTGAGAGTAATCCGCTGCCATAAGAAGACCGTATCCCTCTCCCGGTATAAAAGCTTTCCTGATCTGTCTTCCAAGTTCGGTCCTGATAGGGATGTTCTGTAAATTTGGCTCGCTGCTGCTAATTCTGCCGGTAGAAGTTCCCAATTGATTATAAGTTGTATGAAGTCTCATGTCTTTAGGGTCTATTAGCTTTGGCAGCACATCTATGTAAGTATTTTTTAATTTAACCTTTTCTCTGTATTCCAATATTTTTTCAACAATTGGATGAGTGTCATATATGGAAGCAAGGGAGCTGGCATTAGTAGAAAGACCTGTTTTGATTTTTTTTACAGCAGTAAGTCCTAATTTTTTATACAAAATATCCGATAATTGCTTTGGAGAATTGATGTTAAACTTTTGCCCGCCAAGACTAAATATCTCTTTCTGGAGTTTTTCTATATTTAAATCATATTCTTTAATTAATTCATTTAAATATTTATCATCAAGTTTTACTCCCACATATTCCATTTCAGCTAAAACCATTATTAATGGTTCTTCTATATTTAAATACAGCCGATACAGTTCCTCGTCTTTTACTTTTTTTATTAACGTGCTTTCCAGTTTGCTGTAGAGGCTAATGCTTTTCAGCAGCAGATCAAATTTTCCTATATTATATTCTGAAATGTTACTTTTACTCTCTTCATCCTCACTGGCAACTTCTAACTTCAACTGACCTGTTTTTTCTGTTCCTGCCTGTCTGAAATCTTTTTCTGTTTGGCTGCTCCTAAATTTGCCTCTTAAATCCTCATCACTATATTCCATCTCTTTTATATCTACACCAAGTAAGTCTTTCGTAATTTCATCAACACTGGTATTGGCCTTTAATGGATTTAATAGTAAATATAGTATTTTGTAATCTATAAATTCACCATTTAGACATATTCCAAAACTTTTTAAAAATTTATATATATTCTTGAAATCATACCCGGACTTTGCGATTTTATTATTCTCAAGTACTTTTTTTAATTTTTCCCTTATTTTATAATCACTAAGCCTGTCTTTTCCTATAAAATACGCATAGTCTTTCGCAGGATACAGCACTATCCCTGAAACAGAATTACTATCATCCAGATGGCCGCTTTCCTTGGCAAAAGCTATATAAATTTTTTTATCAATATCCTTGTATAAATCTTTAAACGCTAAATCATCAGTTAATGGTTTTAAATTTATTTTCTTTACCCCGGGCTTATTGTAGATTAATTCAGGATCATTTTTGCCTTTATTAAGGTTAAAATATACATATATCTTTTTTAACTTTCTTTTAAGAGTTTTAAATTCAAGACTGTCAAATAGCTGCTCTATCTTGCCACAGCTGACATCTTTAAAACTTTTATTTAGTATATTGCCTACATCTATATTTAGCTCTGATTTTAGCTGAGTTAATTTCTTACTTAAATTAGCAATTTCTTTATTCTCAATCAGCAAATTTTTTACTCTATTGCTTTTTATCTCATTTAAATGATTGTAAATTTCTTCCACTCCTCCATATTTTCTTATTAACTCCACTGCAGTTTTAGGACCTATGCCGGGAACTCCGGGTATATTATCTGAGCTATCTCCCATAAGTGCTAAAAGATCATTTATCCTGTTCGGGCTTACACCAAACTTTTCTATAACTTTTTGTTTATCATAAATAACCGTATCAGTAATTCCTCTTTTTGTTGACAGAATTTTGGTGCTGCCTGATACCAGCTGCAGCATATCTTTATCACCTGTTACTATAATAGTTTCCCCAAATTTGTCCCTGGTAGATTTTGATATGCTGGCAATTATATCATCTGCCTCATAGCCATCCATTTCCAAACATTCAATATTAAAAGCGTCCAAAACCTCTTTAATTAATGAAATTTGATTTGAAAGTTCTGCCGGCATTTTCTTTCTTTGAGATTTATATTCTTCAAACATTTTATGTCTGAATGTAGGACTTTTACTGTCAAAAGCACATATAATGGAGTCAGGTCTCTGGTCTTCTATTAACTTCATAAGCATACTTGTAAAACCATAAACTGCATTTGTAATAGTTCCGGATGATGTAGCGATAGTGTCAGGAAGTGCGTAAAAAGCTCTATAAGCAAGATTATTTGTATCAACTAATATAATTTTTTTATTTTCCAATGTATTTTTTCTTCAATAACATTTTTATATAAAACTTTTTTTTAATTGCTTGCATCTTAACAAATTTAGAAAATTATATAAATCATCTGAAATAAGAATTTTGCAATTCAGGCACTAAACACTTAAAAACATAACTTTCTGACCAGAAATGATTGATATTAAAAAAATTAGAAAGAAAGATCTATTTTAGAACCTTATCATGAGGTCTTATACAAATTAAAAGTATTTTATTTTCAGAATATTGCCATGTTACCCTAATATTCATGTTTATGCTTGCCTCAAAAATATCTTTTTCGCTTTTTACTTTTTTCGCTCTAAGAGAAGGATGTTTGGGATTTTCTGACATTAATTTTAGCTTGGCCTGCAATATCTTTTTTATTTTAGGAGATAGTTTTTTGTAATCTCTTCTAAATCTATTTGAAAAATAAAATTTCACTATTTAGCTTTCTAACTTCTTAATTAAATCCTCAACATTTTCTGCCTGATTAATTTTCCCAGCTTTTATATCTTCATCCACTTCCTTTTTTATATTCTTCCATTCTTTAGACAGATACCATTCCTGCTCTTTAGGAACGACAGCTACGGGTGAAAATATTAATTTGCCGGATTTTTCTTCAACTTTAAAGTAGTCATGCCTTTTCATTTTAAGCTTTTCTACAAATATTTTGGGAACTGTAACTTGTGATCTGTCCTTTAATTCTACTAACATTATAAACACTCCTAAAATTCAATTTTACAATTATCCAATTATCAAAATTATAGATAAATAAATGAAAAATATCAAGCAAATATTATTATTTGGTAGCTTTACAAAAATATTCTGTTATATTTCTACTCTCACAGTTGCAGAATTACTGGCAAAACCATATAAAATGAAAGATATAAGAAAAATTTCACTTTTTGAAGATTTTATACAATCTCTTCCAAATACAAAAATTCAAGATATTGATTATAATATAGCTAAAAGAGCTGCAAAAATAAGAGCTAATAATAATTTGCGAACACCAGATGCAATACTACTGGCTACTGCATCTATAAATAAAAGCAGTTGCTTCATTACAAATGATATTTCCTTAAAAAATATAAGTGCAGAAGACATCTCTATTTTAGTTTTAAATGATTATCTTTAAAAATAAGAAGATTAAAACTTTTTATTTCATTAAATAGAAATCCATTTAA
>CAYMPQ010000044.1:0-14302 GCA_964392345.1 uncultured Actinomycetota bacterium | reverse complement strand
TACATGCAGTTTTTTAAGGCATAATTAAAATTAAAATGGTAAAATACATTAAACATATAGCAAATTAATTTCTTTGATTTCAAAAATTTGAAAGGAGAAAAATTAATTATGGCTGATAAAATAGAAGTGATAATCAAAAATCATAAATTTAAAGTTAAATTAAATAATTCTAAAACTTCCAAGAAAATACTGAGCATACTTCCAATCACATCATATTTAAATACGTGGGGCAACGAGATATATTTTTCCATTCCAATGGAAGCAGAACTGGAAAATGGCGTAGAGACTTTAGACATAGGCACAGTTGCTTTCTGGCCCCCGGGAAATGCTTTGTGCATTTTCTTTGGTAAAACTCCAGCCAGTATTGGAGAAAAACCGCAGGCAGCAAGCCCTGTAACAGTTGTAGGCTCTGTAGAAGATAAAAAAAGTTTGCTCGATCTCAAGAAAGTAAAATCCGGGGAGAAAATAGAAGTAAAAATTGCAGAATAAATTCCGCTGTTGGATTTGGCTTTCCTACAATCATTGCCTCTATTCTATAATAACATACATTATCAGCTTCTGGATAAGTAGGACCCTGGTAAATTTTAAGTTGGTAAAAAACTGTTAAAATGATAATGGATACATTAATTTAGCAGCTTATAAAACTGGCATGGATATGGTATTTTTCTTATTTCTTTACATATTTCCTGCTCTAATATCATGATTTTTGATGCTTTTTGAATCTAATAACTTTGATTACGGTAACTATGAGGGCTTGATAGTTTGGTGATCTAAGAGCAAGT
Source organism: uncultured Actinomycetota bacterium (assembly GCA_964392345.1). Taxonomy (GTDB): domain Bacteria; phylum Actinomycetota; class Humimicrobiia; order Humimicrobiales; family Humimicrobiaceae; genus JAUVXY01. Next base: position 13,520 of record CAYMPQ010000044.1, on the reverse strand, counting down.
TCTTATAAATTTATAATCCTTTTTTGATCTGAGATACATAACTTTCAACTTTCAATTCTGTATGTGAAACTATAATATCAAAGTGTGAATCGGCGTGCAGAAGTATGGCTTTTGATCTGATTGCTGCAGATGCTATCAATATATCGGTATAGGGAATAGTCAAACCTTTCCTTTTGAGATCAAAAGCTAATTTACCTGCCCTTTCCCATAATTCTGTATCAGCAGGGATCTCATTAAGGGCCTCGAGTCGATTTTTTAAGCGGTCGAATTCTTCCTTAGTTTTGACACCTCCTAAAATCTCCAGTCTGATCATGCCAAAAGTAAAAACAATATCCATTCCTAATAGATAATCTACTCTATCTTTTAATGATAGTGAAGGTTTCTTTTTTAAAGCAAATATCCAGGCTGAAGTATCAATAAGAACCAACTATTGCCCCTTCCTTAATTCATCAAGCTTCTCCAGGGTTAAATCTATATCAAAAGTACCCAGTTCTTTACGCAAAGCCTCGATATTCTTTTTATGTACAAGTTCTTTTAACCCTTTCTCTATTGCCTCCTTTTTACTTCTTGCCTTAGTAACCTCAATTGCACTCTCTAAAAGCTTATCATCGATAAATACAGTTGTCTTCCCCATGGATTACTCCTTATTTATACATATTCTATTTACATATTAATTATACATAAAAAATAAAAACTTTCAATAATTCATAAAGATTTGATCCGGGTTCAATTGGACTTTTAACTATGGCTGATTCACCATAATCAGGATTAAATAGTAAGTTCGTTTATCATCTTTATAAAGGGTAATATCAGTTAATGACATACAGCCCCGGATTATTATTTAAATAGCAGGGATAACGCTTGCTCAGAGCATATTAATAATTTTTTAATTTTAACTAAAATCCTCTTTTGGATATCAAGTAAAATTCTCAGTCAGCAGTCTCATATTTAACATATAAACTGGCGTTACTCTCATAAATTCCATAAAAATCTTGTATACCATTAGTACTTCTACCATTGAGGCCGAATTTTAATTGAAATAATGGGCTACCAGAACTTACATAACTTTTAAGTTCATTTTTTAATTCAGTGGTAGAGAAAGTTAAATTAGATAGGGAAGAAGATGTATTAAAAACTTTTACAGTATTTCCACCTAATCTAAAATCATCAGGATCTAATGAAGTGCCGTAATAAAATACTTTAATATTCATCTGACTACCAGCCAACCAAGGCTCGCCAACAATTACAACTCCAGATATCCTAATCTCTACCTCTTTAATGGTTATTATATCTCTCAGAGCACATAAAGCTGCTATGCTAAAGGTTAAATAGCCTTTGGCATATTTATCTTCACTAGTATCTCCTACTGTAAACGTATTACCAGCCGTGTAGGCATATGCATCTGCAACTTTATTTCCTGAAATAGATCCATTCAAACTTGTATCAGCGCTTATTATTACTTCTCTTTCAATAACTACAGGTTCGGATTCTGGAACCTCACAACCCCAGTTTAAGGTAATAGAATCAGTAGCTGTTCCTTCTGAATTAGTAGCAGTAGCGGTAAGGGTATAAGTCTCATCGGTACTATGCAGATTGACCTGAGCTTTTTTTGATCCGAATGCACCCAAACTATCATCTTTACTAAACTCAACTGTAGGAGCAGGATTCCCAGTTACTACCGCTTTTATCCTGTAGTAGCATACACCATCAGCTTCTGAATAAGTTGGACCCTGGTATTTCTCAAGTTCTATAGTGGGAGCAGCTTTTTCTCCTTTTTCCTCTTCTCCTTCGGCTTCTTCTCCCTCCTCACCTTCTTCAGCTTCAGCCTCTTCTTCAAATTCTTCCGCTACTTCCTTCTCTTTCTCTAAGGTAGTCTAGTTTGTCAAGACCAATTTTTAGAAGTTTTAAGGTGAAATTTTTTTCTTTTCATGATGGTCTCTAAAGACTAAAATTAATATATATATATAGAGGTACCTCTTGGTATTTATTATACAACTACAGGTATAAAATGGAAAAAAATTCTAAACTTTGCCGGAAAGTGACATTATCATAATCTTATAAAAATTTTTTTTTATCTTACTTCACTTAAAATTTGTCAACTACTATTCCTAGGGCTGAGGCTTTAATATATTCCTTGTCTTTTAACACTTTCATAGAAGCAGTGTCGCCTGTAACAACTGCACCTATAATTCTAATGTCATCTTCAATGATTTCACCTTTATCATTGCTCAGGCTATCATAGAGCCCCTGGAATTGTAACTGATAACGATTTTTTCTATTTAAGCCTGCATTAATAGCTTCTACAAAAGAACAATAAGGGTCGTCTATTATTCTTCCAGTGCTAGTTACACCTTTCATCCCATAGACCTGATTGGCAAACAAAAATCTTGGTTCTTGATATTCTTTTTCACCAGTTGGTTGCCCATCATTACCTATGAATTCTGCATAATGACCTTTCATTTTATCCAAATCTCCTTCATTATAGGTATCTACCCAGTACCAAACTAACTTTACTTCATCGGTAAGCATTGCCTGAACTTCTTCGAGACTATACTCCCGATCAAACGAAAGTGCCATTTCAAGGTATTTATCTTCTCCTATTTCTTCCAGCATAAAAAGGTCGTTTTGGTAGGCTTTGTATTCGATGTAAGGGTGATAAAATTTCATTTCTCTATTACCAACTTTATTATAGTAACTATACTCATCTTCAGCTTCAACCTGGATTAACTGACCTCTTTCTGAATAACCATAGATACCTGTAACAATTGGAATAATATTGTATTGAATTTTATAAGTCCCGTTATAGACCGGTCTGTTGCCAACAATCCTATAAGTAGCATAATCTAACTTCCCTGTAAGGAAGCCATCATTAATTTGATACTGGCTCATATATATGTTCGGCCTGGCCACTAAATCAAAAATTTGTTCATTTGCTAATTCATCCATGGCAATACGATTTAACATCACCGCATTAGTAATAACAATTGTTGCACTTAACAACACAAAGACAAGTAAACTAACAGTAATTGTTCTAACAAGGGTAAGGATTTTTGCTTTTTTTAATATCTTTCTTGTTTTATTACTCTTAAAATTAAAGGTCTCTGTTAACTTTTCTTCATCTTTCATAATTTAGCTCCTTCCATATATCCCTAAATTTTCGTTTGGCCCTATAAATGTAAGTTTTTACTGTCTTCTCATTAATATCCAACACTTCCGCTATCTCCCTGTAGGAAAGTTCTACCGCATATTTTAAAACCAGTAAATTTTTATATATTGGACTTAACTTATCTAATACCTGGACTACTTGTTTCTTTTTCTCACCATCCAAAACATAATTTTCAGGAAGATAGTCTATAGCCGACATATTGTTTAAAATATCTTCACTTTTCAATAGAGATAACGGAAGCTTCTTATTTTTCCTGCACAAGTCTTTGTAGCTATTTAAGGCTACTTTAAAAAGCCAGGAGGCTATTTTATCTGACTCGATACCTTCAAGATAAATAATAGCTTTTAATAGAGTATCCTGAACAATATCTTCAGCATCGGTATAACTGCAGCCTATTTTAACAAGATACCTGTAAATAATGACCATTTTACTTGTAAATAGTCCTTCTAAAAGCTTATGATCCATCCCTATCTCTTTATATTACTTGCTTATATAACGATTCAGTCTACAAAAAGTATACAATTTATTAGCAAAATTTTCTCAAAGTATCGGCCAGAATAACATTTATGAAATGAAAAGTATTTAATTCAATGTTTTGTGATTCAAATAGAAAACTACTTTTACCATCTAATACCAGCTCTTTCAAGGCGTATTTTACTCAAAGCAAAGTAATCCTCAAAGGTACAATAATATATTAACCTACCTGCCATGCAACTTCGCAATCAGTTAAATTAGATTTACTTTCATAATATTGATAAAATAGCTAAAATTATTTATCTTGATTAATAATGAAATAGAAAAAATAATAAGATTAAATAAATTTGGAAATCTGGAAATTTATGGTTAATAAGACAGGAAATGATTTGGATAAAAATACAAATTCATATCAGCATACTTATCAAATAAATATCTTTGGAATAGTACAGGGTGTTGGGTTCAGGCCCTTTATATACAGGCTGGCAAAAAAACATGACTTGCATGGCTTTGTTACAAATACAACGGAAGGCGTCCTTATCAAGGTAAATGCCATATATAAAGCCGTGATTAATAATTTTATAAAAGATATAAAATTATTGCAGCCGCTGCCGTCTAAAATAGAAAAAATTTATTTCAAAGAAACTTCCTGTGAAAATTTTAATGACTTTAAAATAAAAAAGAGCATGGAAACAGCTGAAAAATTTCAGTTAATTTCACCGGACATTACTACCTGCAAGCAATGCATAGAAGATATAAACAATGAAAATAATAAAAGAAGGCACTACTACCCTTTTACAAATTGTACCAATTGCGGCCCAAGATTTACTATAATCAAAAAAATGCCGTACGACAGGCCCAATACTACTATGAGCAAATTTAATTTATGTGATGAATGCAGTCATGAGTACAACGATGTTTCTGACAGAAGATTCCATGCCCAGCCAAATGCCTGCAGGAGATGCGGACCAAAACTGGCGCTTGTTGATAAAAAAGGTAAAATCATAGATGACAAAAACCCTATTATATCTGCAGCTGAAAAAATTAAGGGTGGCTATATATTGGGACTGAAAAGCCTTGGTGGATTCCAGATAGTGTGTAACGCAGCTTCAGACAGGCAAGTTTTAAAGCTCAGAAAAAGAAAAAATAGGCCATTTAAGCCTTTCGCAATAATGATTGGTGATATTGAATTTGTAAAAAAACATTTTACTGCAAGCAGGAAAGAAATAGAAACGCTTACCTCTTCTGCGGCACCAATCGTCCTTTTAAAAAAAAGGGAGGGTAATCGTCCGGTATCAAAATATGTCTCTGGTTACAACAAATTTGAAGGAGTTATGCTTCCATATACTCCAATACACCACCTTCTGTTTAACCATATTGATACTCCGCTTGTAATGACAAGCGGAAATATTTCAGAAGAACCAATTGCATCCAAAAACAACGAAGCATTGGATAAATTAGAAAATATTTGCGACTACTTCTTAACACACGATCGCGACATATATTCCAAGTATGACGACTCTGTTGTAAAAATATTTGCAGGCAGGGAAATGATTATTAGAAGAGCAAGAGGCTATGCCCCCTATCCAGTTAAGCTTGGCATAGATACTTTCGGGAAAACCATACTATCGCTGGGAGCACAGGAAAAAAATACATTCTGCCTTCTGATAAAAAAATATGCGATAGTGAGCCAGCATCTTGGAGATTTGGATAGTCTGGATTCTTTTGAATTTTTTAAATCCACGCTGGAAGGTTACAAAAACTTATTTAATATTAAAAATATTGATCTGGTTGTCCGTGATAAACACCCCGGCTATACATCTACAAAATTTGCCAAAAATTTGGGCGACACGTATGACAGACTGGAGATACAGCACCACAAAGCACACATAGCCAGCGTTATAGCTGAGAATAACATCAAAGCTGATATTTTAGGATTTTCGTGGGATGGAACTGGCTACGGAGACGATGGAAAAATATGGGGCAGTGAAGTCTTTGTAGTTGACAGAAGTATGAAATTTACAAGAGTTGGACATCTTTTAGAAAAACCATTGCCTGGTGGAGAAACTGCCATAAAAAAACCATACAGAATGGCACTGGCCTATCTTTATAGCTATTGGGAAAAATATGTTGATAGTGATAAAATTAGCAAGCTTGTTAACCAAAAAAGCATAAAATATCACAGGTTCTCAGATTTTGTATTTGGAGCTTGCCCATTTTACAAAGGGATAATCTCTGAATTAGAAATTGAAGCTGTGGAAAAACAAATAAAAGCCAAATTTAATTGCCCTGTTACAACCAGCATGGGAAGATTTTTTGATGCTGTTAGTTCAAGTTTAAACCTCGTTCACACAAACAGTTATGAAGGAGAGGCAGCAATTCGCTTGGAGATGGCTGCAGGTGAAGAAAATAATGATACTTATGACATTAGATTAGATGAAGCAGGCAATAAATATATTATTGACGATTTATATATTTTTGTTCAAATACAAAATGATTTTAAAAGCGGTGTAGAGGTAAATAAAATATCTGCAAAATTTCATAATACATTGGCCAGAATAGTACTTGACATCAGCCGTAAAATAAGACAACAGCACAGCATTGGCTCCATTGCGTTAAGCGGCGGAGTTTTTCAAAATAATTTTCTTTTAAGCAAATGTTACAATATTCTTCAAAAAAAAGGTTTTAAAGTGTATTCTAACTTCAAGGTCCCTGTAAACGATGGTGGAATTTCGTTAGGACAGGCATATCTTGCAGCTTATGAAATGTTATCTCGCAAGAAAAAGGAGAGTTGATCCATGTGTCTGGCAATTCCTGCTAAAATAAATAAAATAGACAGAAATACTGCTGAAGTTGAAAGCTTTGGCGTAACAAAAAAAGTAGACATATCGCTAACTCCAGAAGCAAAAGTTGGGGATTATGTTATTGTCCATGCCGGTTTTGCAATTCAGCTAATGGACAAAAAAGATGCGCTTATTACCCAGGGGTACTGGAAAGATTATTTAAATGGACAATAGAATAAAAGAACTTGTAAATTCCATAAAACAAGTAAACACATGCAAAGATATAAATATAATGGAAGTCTGCGGAACACACACCATGGCAATATCAAAAAGCGGCCTTCGGCAGCTGCTTCCTGCAAACATTAACCTTATAAGCGGACCCGGATGCCCTGTCTGTGTTACTTCGATTAAAGATATAGACTGTATGCTTGAAATTATAAATAAGCACAATGTTTGTGTTTTTACTTTTGGAGATATGCTAAGGGTTCCCGGTTCAAACTCAAGCTTATATACAGAAAAGTCAAAAGGTAAAAATATCCGCATATGTTACTCCCCTACAGATGCTTTAGAATTTGCCAAAAATAATCCTGAAAAAAATGTTATCTTTGTAGCAATAGGTTTTGAAACTACAATTCCACTCATCGCTGTTACAGTCAAAAGAGCTTATGAGGAAAATATTAATAATTTTTATATATACAATACCCACAAACTAATCCCGCCTGCCCTGGATTTACTTCTTTCTGACAAAAAAGTTAAAATTGATGGCTTGCTGTGCCCCGGCCACGTCTCAGTTATTATTGGCAGTAAACCTTACGAGTTTATTCCCAAAAAATACAATGTCCCGTGTGTTATAAGCGGTTTTGAACCAGTTGATATACTAACATCTGTTAAAATGATACTTAAACAGATTAGAGAAAACCACTCAGAAGTTCAAATTCAGTACAGCAGAGCAGTAAGAGAAGAAGGAAATCCAACAGCTGTCAGCCAAACTTATGATGTATTTGAAAAAACAGCTTCTGAATGGCGTGGACTTGGCTGTATGCCGGAAAGCGGCTTAAAATTAAAATCGGAATACTTAAAATTTGATGCTGCAAAGAACTTCCCTGTCGGCAAAGTGTATTCAAAAGAGCACCCCGGCTGTGAGTGCGGGGATATATTAAAGGGAATAAAAAAACCTTATGAATGCAAGCTATTCTCTAAAGCATGCACCCCCGGCTCCCCTGTCGGACCATGCATGGTCTCAAGCGAGGGCACATGTGCAGCTTACTATAAATATGAAAAATTTAATTTAAATAGAAAAACAAAAATATCAGGTAAAAAAGGAGAGTAAAGATTAATACTGAAAAAAAATTTACAGATAAGACTATCCAGCTTTTTCATGGAGATGGCGGTGTAAAAACAGGAGAACTAATAAATAACTTAATTCTTAAATATTTAGGTAATGACATTTTAAATAAATTGGAAGATAGCGCTGTTCTGGATTACAGCAGTGAAAAAATAGTTTTTACCACAGACAGTTTTGTTGTTGATCCAATATTCTTTCCGGGAGGAGACATTGGAAAATTAAGCGTATGCGGAACCATAAATGACCTTTCCACTACAGGGTGCACTCCTGTTGCTCTAAGCCTCGCAATTATACTGGAGGAAGGATTTTTGGTTTCTCATTTAAAAAAGATACTTCTGTCAATCAAGCATTCGCTCAAAGAAGCAAATGTAAAAGTAGTAACTGGCGACACCAAGGTAGTTGAAAAAGGAAATATTGATAAGATTTATATAAACACTTCCGGCATTGGAGTGCTTAATAACAAAATTAATATATCGCCATTAAATATAAAAGTTGGGGATAAAATTTTATTAAATGGAGGTATTGGCGAACATGGCCTCTCCGTATTGAGCCAGAGGAAAGAATTTGATTTTAAAACCAGCCTTGAAAGTGACTGCGCTCCACTTAACTCTCTTGTAAGCGATATGTTAAATGTATCAAAAAACATTCATGCAATAAGAGATGTAACCCGTGGAGGACTTGCCACAATACTGGTTGAAATGGCAAAAAGTTCAAACACAAGTATCGCCATACATCAGGATAAAATTCCTATAAAGAGAGAAGTAGTAGGCATATGTGAATTTTTAGGCCTGGATCCTCTTTATATAGCCAATGAGGGAAAGATAGCAGTATTTGTAGATAAAGATGATGCTGAAAAGGTGCTTCAATCAATGAGGAAAAACAAATACGGAAGAGGCAGCCAGATCATTGGTGAAGTTACCGACAGTGGTCAGGGCATGGTTGTTCTGAATACAACCATCGGTACTAAAAGAATATTAGATATGCATTACAGCAAGCAACTTCCAAGAATATGTTAAATCTTTCTTATTGTTTTTCTTATTTATCAATAATTTTCGCAAAGCAGCTCATAATAACTTTGAGGATGCGCACAGGCCGGGCACTCCTTCGGCGCTTCTTTCCCTTCATGGACATATCCGCAGTTACGGCATTTCCACCTAACTACTGTATCCTTTTTGAATACCTTGCCCTCCTTTAAATTCTTGAGTAATTTTCTGTATCGTATTTCGTGTTGTTCCTCTACTTCTGCTATCTCTTTGAATACAGAAGCAATTTCTCCAAAACCTTCACTTTGTGCTGTTTCTTCCGCTTCTTTGTAGATTTTTGTCCACTCCATGTTTTCACCAGATGCAGAGGCTTCAATATTAGCTGCTGTATCTCCTATCACACCTGCTGGATAACTTGCTATAATTTCCACATCTCCACCTTCCAAGAACTTAAAAAACCTTTTTGCGTGCTCTTTTTCATTATAAGCAGTCTCTACAAATATTTCTGCTATCTGCTCAAAACCTTCCTTTTTTGCTGCACTGGCAAAATATGTATATCGGTTTCTTGCCTGCGATTCTCCTGCAAAAGATGCAAGAAGATTTTTTTCTGTTTTTGTTCCTTTTAAGTTTGTCATTTTTGTACCCTCCTCATTATTTATTTTTCCATAATCCATGTACAGAGCAAAACTCCCGCGCTTCTATTACATCTGATTTTATGGCACAAAATTTTGCCTCAGGAATCTCTCCGGGCCTTAATTCTTTTCGCATTATCTTATTCTTTAGCAGTACCTCGATAAACTTTATATAATGCCCGTCCTCCATTGGGTGCTCTATGCTTCCGACCCTCACTGTAATACCGCTGTCAGTTTCCTCTACTACAGGAACGTGCTTTTCCTGCCCTTTATCCTCGGTCTTTGCCTCTAATTTTATCATAGGCTTGCCGCAGCATACCAGAGAAGATGCTCCCTTATGTACAACTTCAACAATATTACCGCATATTTCACAACGATAAAGTTCTCTTAACTTAGTCATTTCTTGCCTCCTTGCTGTATGTTAAATTGTTCTCAATCGGTTAGCACTATGTGATCAGATTCTATCTGCATCAGTGCATTAAAGAAATCCTTGATTTCCTTTTCAGCAGCTTGTTTCATTGCCTTCCCATAGAACCTAACAGCGTTTCTTTCACGTCTATTAGCTTCCATTATACTTTCCTTGTCAGAACCAGTCGCTTTATCCGATCCTTCGCTTGAGTCTGGTTTTTGAATCTTTAAATGCTTGCAGATAGCAGACGCATGCTCTCTTTCAACTTTTGACAGACCTTTAAACATGCTTGAAACATGAACATCACTGCTCTTTTGAGAAACCGCCCTGTAAAAATTTGTATTGTTTATTTCCAAATCCAATGCCTTTTTTAAATTTTCTTTTGTTATGTCCGACAGTGTCTCACTTTGTAATAATTTCCATTCTCTGGCCAATATAAAATATCTCTTATGCGCGCCACAGAACGGACAGCTCTCAGGTTTTTCAGTTCCTATATAAACCTCTCCACACACACGGCAACGATATACTTTCATATTTTCTCCTCCAGTTTGTATTCTATTTATATTTATTATATTACGCAATTCCTGCATATTCCATGGCATCCTTACATCAATCAAGGCAACTCTAAATCATTTATCCTGCCTCTATGTATTTAATAGGGATGCTATTGATAAGGAATTTAACTCGGAAATAGTATGCTTTTCCATTATATCTATTTTTTTCTTCAAAACGCAACTTTTTATTTCCGGACATATTTTCTTCCTAAAGGTATGTTCCTGTAATTTTATAGGTCCCTGAAATATCTCTATAAGTTTGCCTATGTATATATTTTCGGGCCTGGCTTTCAGCGCAAAACCACCATTTTTGCCTTTATACGACACAAGAATTCCTCTCCTGTTCAGCTCCTGAAGTATTTTTCTTAAAAAAGGTTTTGGTATTTTTAAATCTTCAGCCAGTTTTTTAACAGAAACTATACTCTTATTGTGCTTTGCGATACAACAAAGTGCCCTTATGGCATAATCAGTATTTTTTGTAATTAAATTCAATTAGTATTTCCCTTGCTTTCTTAATTTATTTATAAAGATACCATGTTAGTATCATTGTGTCAATAAGAAATGTGGCCTATGCTTTAAAATTTCAAATTCCCCTGTTAAAAAAGAGGGGGGATGGCTAAAAATGTTAGAATTGGTTGCCACGATTTTTGGTGTAGAGCCTAAATCGTGTAATGCCTGACCTTCCTGGGTCCAGTAGATTTAATTAAATCTTGCTTATCTGCAACAGTAGGTGGCCATTATTTATTTTTAAACGTTATATTTATAAAATGTGTTGAGCATGATATGCAAGGGTCGTATGCTCTAATCAGCATTTCACAGGCAAGCCTTATTTCATCTTCAGACTTGTCAATAATAGTTGGCACCATTGCTTCCATATCTTTTTCTACATTAGCATAGTTCTGATTGGTTGGAATAATTAGGTTTGCTTTTTCAACCCTTCCTTTATTATTATAAGTATAATCGTGTATAAGCAAACCTCTGGGAGCTTCTATTACGCCGACACCTCTGCCTGCTTTAATACTAATATCAGCCATAGCTTTGTCTTCATCAAGACCGTCTTCCATCATCTCATCAATCAGCCTTATGCTGTCGTCAACACTATGAATTATCTCTACAAATTGAGCGATATTGTTCATAAAAGGATTGTAGCATGGCACCTTTAAACCAAGCTCTTCTGCATAATTTTTTGCATTATCACTTAATTTATCATAGTTATTGTTAAATCTTGCCAGGGCTCCAACCAGATAAGCATCTCTTGAAGACCAGCAATGTTTGCCGGTAGAATGCTTAACTACTTTTTCATTTATTCTATCAAGATATTCCTGATCATCTATTTCCCACCCATCCGTAGATTTAATGCTGCCATCATAAAGAGCATACTCTGCTGCATTACTTATAGATATATACTCAGTTTCTCTTTCAAAATCAGGCAGCTTCACGGTTTTGAAAACTTCTTTAGACGCTTCAAGATCAGGGTAGCAAGCCTTTAGCATTTTCTTCATTGTCAGCATTTCTTCCATCGTTGGAATCTTGGTAAATCCTCCAACAACAGTTCTTATTGGGTGGATAGCCCTTCCGCCTACAATTCTAACCATATCATTTGCCATTTTTTTTATTCTTAGAGCAATATTTACAACTTCGGGATGTGTTTTAACAAGTGGAAATACGCTTCCAACTCCAAATAAATCTGGTGCAGCCAAATAATAAACATGGAGTGCATTGCTTTGTACGCATTCATGATGAAACATAAGTTTTCTTAGTTTTATGGTTTGCTCCGATAGTTTTATATCAAGTGCTTTTTCAGTAGCTTTCAGTGAAGCACAGGTATGTGCTACCGAGCATATGCCGCATATCCTTGATGTTATATGTGAAGGTTCGTCATATTTTCTTCCAACAAGCATTGCTTCAAAAAACCTTGGTGACTCAGGTATTTTAAACATCAGCTTCTCTATTTTTTTATTTTTTACATCAAGGACTAAATCGCCGTGCCCCTCAACTCTTGATATAGTTTTTACATTTATATTAAAAGTATCTGCCATAATGGTTTAACCTCCAGATTATTGTTTAGCTTTTTGTTCTATCTTTTTATAAGTATTATATAAATTAAAGTTCTGCATAATTTCTTCTACTGTCAGCCCATGTTCTGCAAGCAAATCTTTTTGTGCATTAACATTAGGCTCATCTATCGGCCCCCTGCATGCTACACAGGCAGAATTATTGCCCGGGCATTTTGCATCGCATCCTGCCCTTGCAACTGGCCCCATACATGTTAAACCCAGATCATAAAGGCATGTATTGCCATTTCTCTTGCACTCTACGCATACAGGATAATTTGGTATTTCAGGCTTTCTTCCCACTATTAATGATCTTACTACATCAACTATTTCAAACCTGTTGGGAGGACATCCTCTGGCATAATAATCAACTTTAACATATTCATCAATAGGTTTTGCCTCAATAGAATCTATCCAGTCTTTCTTTTCGCCATAAACAAGTTCTTTGGCTTTTTCCAAACCATATAAATCTTTAAGACAATTCAGCCCACCGCCGCATGAGCATGAACCTATTGCAACTATTACCTTTGCTATACTGCCAATCTTTTTAATTCTCTCTACTCCATGATTAGTTGTAACCGCACCTTCAACAAGGGCAATCTCGTAAGTATCGCTATGCTCGGTAACAGCCTCAGTAAAGTGTACTATTTCTACAGCATTCACTAAATCCAATATTTGGTCTTCTAAATTTAAAATCTCCAGCTGGCATCCGCCGCAACCGGTAAATCCAAATATTCCTACTTTTGGCTTGCCCATTATATAGCCTCCTTTAAATTTCTTATTTCCCATAAACTAAACACTGGCCCATCCACGCAAGCCAGTTTGTCACCAATATGACAGTGGTTGCATTTACCAACACCGCATTCCATCCTTCTTTCCAGTGAAAGGAATATATTTTCTGGTCTGAAGCACTTCTTTTCTAATTCAATAATTACATATTTATACATGATAGGAGGTCCGCACACTACAACATAAGATTCATTTACGGGACAGGTTATTGCCGGTATTAGATTGGTACAAACACCTACTTCTCCCTGCCATGCTTCGTCAGGATTATCAACAGTTACACATAATTCTATGTCATCTCTTTTTTTCCATGCCTCAATTTCATCCTTATACA
>CAYMPQ010000043.1:0-15040 GCA_964392345.1 uncultured Actinomycetota bacterium | reverse complement strand
TTAAGAGAGATTTTAACAGAAGGAGCAGCAGTGAGCGGGTATTTTCCCGGCTGCTTTCAATCCTTATGCAAAAGCCCTCTGTGATAGGCCTTGCTGCTACGGCAAATCTCTGCACTATCTCCCATATCACTGTCTTAGCTATTGCCTATTTTTCCTCGTTTGTCAAAGAACCTGACAAAATTCGGTTTGTTAAAAGTTTCCTCCCGAATTTTTAATTTCGTGAAGCCCTATAAACTTTTACTAATAAGCTAAAAATAAGACCTTCTTTTATATGATGTAAAATATTATTATAAATTATAGGCTGCTGAGTTTCAAATAACTTCAATAACTTTTGCAAGTAATTAGTTTTGGAAAAAGGAGGGTAGGGAGCCCATAGCAGGGTTAAAATGGCTTTTTTAGTAGCTTTTATATATCTATCTTGAACTTCGAAAGTTACTGCTCTTCTGTGCTTCATTGCCAGCATCCTTTCCACCCCTTATATTTAAAAAATGAAGATTCTCTCTTTAAATATAGGGAAACTATCTTATTTTTTTAAATAATTCTCAGATACTTTTTTAGGCAACGATACCGTTTCAGATACTTTTTAAGTAAAGCAATTCGCAGTTTACAATTTAATAAATATACTGCATAATTATGGCTAACTGGATTATTCAGCAGAAACTAATCAGTTAGTTTTGGAAAATGACAATAGAAAGAAGAAAATAAAGTGGGAAAGAGTAGAAAGAGTAATATTCGCTTTCAAGTTCTAATATCAGTTATAACTACGATTCTTTTTTGTACTGTCTTTCTTCTTAGTAGTTGTATCGAAATTGTAAAGCCAGAAGAAATTTCAGAAGAGGGATTAAAAGAGGAAGAGACAACTTTGCAGGAGACTGAAGGCAAGGAATCCCAGGAACCAGAAGAAACTGAAGAGGAGATAGGAAAAGAAGATGAACCTGAAAGTAGTGGTATTGAAGATGCCGGAAGTGAAGAGAACCAAAATGTTGATTCTACTCTGGAAGCAGGGGCTGGCAGAATCTATGCGGCAATTTTAAAGAGAGTAAATCTTAATAACAATACATTAGAAATAGAACAGTTAATTAATGAACCCAATGAGAAAGAAATAGGATCCGAGGTAAAGCTGGCCACGGATTACAAAGTTTATAGAATTATTGTAGTAAAATCAGAGAGTAGTGAGAAGGAATATACTAAAGAAATTTCGTTAAAAGAAGTTCCAATGGGAGTAGAGATTGGATTGGGTTTTTCGGATGAAAGTTTGGTTAATAAGATAATTTATTCTGAGCTAATAGATGCTTCTAAAGATGTAATAAAAGTTGAGGCAGATCCACAAAAAGGAGAATATTTTGCTTACGCTATCTTAAAAGGGATAGATGTTAATAAAAATACACTAAATATTGAACAATTAATTAATGAACCAAATGAGAAGGAAACAGGAGCCCAAGTTAAACTGGCTCAAAATTATAAGGTTTATAGAAATATATTGCTAAGGTCTATAGAAGGTGAGAAAGAATATACCAAGGAGATTACCTTAGGCCAGATTCCTATTGGATCAGAAATTGGGATTACCTTAACTAAAGACAATCTTGCTAAGGTAGTAATATTTCAAGAAATGATAGAATAAATAATAGTGGACAAATTCGAAGTAGCTAGCGTGAGTTTATTATAAAATCAAATTTTAACAGGGCACCAAACCTGCAATTGCCTGATGTATAAAGTGTTGCCATCTTTATTATGGTAAAAAATCCTGTATACACTGATTATAGTAATTAATGATTGACATATCTACTGTATTACAATACAATGAATAAGACATTAATAATTAAGTATACACTAAAAAGGTGGATTTATGGCTACTATTCAAGCAAAAGTATCAAGGGGTCACAAATATTGGTATATAGTTGAATCAAAAAGAGTAAATGGCAAACCAAGACCTATAGTACTTGCTTATCTTGGCAAAGCTGATGGTCTTCTTAAGCGACTTAATGGTATAACAAGTACAATACGGTTAAAATCTTATTCTCATGGCGGAGTTTCGGCACTGCTTAAAATAGCCTCCAAGTTAGATGTTGCCGCAATAATAAATAAATACATAGACTCAAAAAGGCAGTATACACCAAGTAAACCAATAAGAAACAGTTTAACTGCAGGAATTACTCTGACCCTTGCAGCTATTGGCAGAGTTTGCATGCCTACCAGCAAAAGAGGATGGTTAAGCTGGGCAAAGACTACTACCTTACAATATCTTCTAAAATGCAGTCTATCTAAGATAGACAGTCAGCATTTCTGGGATTTAATGGACGCACTTCCTATAAATAAAATCCCTGAAATAGAAGCTGATATCTTAAATAACGTTTTTAAAATATATGGTATTGAAAGTGACAGCCTATTTTTTGATACTACTAATTTTTTTACCTACATAGACAGCACAAATATAAAATCTACTATTGCAAGACGTGGTAGAAACAAACAAAAGAGGCATGATCTTAGACAAGTGGGACTTGCTATGGTGGTTACAAAAGCTGACATGATACCGCTATTTCATCTTAGCTATGATGGTAATATGGCCGATTCAGTAGTTTTTAGAAAGACTGTAGGCAAGATAAAGGAAAGGATGGAAAAGTTAGGACTGGACCCGGGCAAACATACAATAGTTTTTGACCGTGGAAATAATTCCAAACGTAATCTGGCTATATTAGAAAAGTTAAAATTGCACTACGTTGGAGCACTTACACCCTATCATCACAAAAAACTTATAGAAGAGGCTACTTGTAATTTTAAAGAAATTAATATTAATGGTAGCCTCTTAAAGTTCTATAGAGACAAGCAAGTAATTTGGGGAGAGGAAAGGACCGTAGTTGTCTTTATATCCTCTAAGCTGAAAGCTGGCAGGATAAGAGGAATTTATCAGTCTATCTCAAAGGTAGAGAAAAGCCTGGAAGAACTAAAAATTAGTCTTGCTAGTCCAAGAGCAAAAAAAAGAGACCGGGGCAGCTTAGAGGAGGAGGTAGCCGGTATCATAAAAGGACAATATGTAAAAAATGTAATTGACTGGTCACTTGAAGAGATATCAGATGGAAGATTTATATTAGAGTTTCACATAAATTATAAATTACTAAAAAAGATAGAAGACAGCCTGGGTTTTAGGATTATAATGACAAACAGACACAACTGGAGCACTGCTTCAATTATTGGAGCATACCATGGCCAATCAAAAATAGAGAATGCTTTTAAGAATCTAAAGAATCCATATCATCTGGCAATAACACCGCAGTTTCATTGGACAGATCATAAGATACGGGTTCATATGTTTATCTGTGTTTTAGGGTATCTTTTAGCTACGATTGCATGGCGCAGGGTAAGGCTTTCCACTCAATTTAATGGAACATTAGATACGCTATTTGATACTCTAAATAATATAAGGCTTGCTACAGTACTTGAAGAATCGAAAACACCAGGTGCAGTTAAAGCGATATATAAATTGGAAGAAATGTCCGCTACTGAAAATATATTAATGGAAGCACTGGAGATCAAGAACCTGCATAATAATCGTCCTAAATTTAATGGTGTTGGTGTATACAATTAGTATCCCCTTAAAACCCTTATAAATACAGGGTTTTTCCGGGTTTGGATTATATTTTATAATAAACTCACGCTAGTAAACAGAGATATCATTACATGGCTGTTTTAGATAATATAAAACTTGATATTCCTGACAATGTAGGTAAGGACTTCTTAAAACGTCTTGTAGGTGGAAGACTTAATCTTCGACTATTTATAGGAATTTGCTTTTAGATCTCCAGCATATATTTATATATCGCTTTTCCAACACCATTATTGTAATTTTCCTCTGCTACTGCATCTGCTTTTGCCAGCAGATCGGGATGTGCGTTTTTTACTGCAATTTTAAGACCCGCTCTATCAAACATACTCATATCATTAAGGCTATCTCCAAATGCTGCCACCTCTTCTTTCTCCATATTCAGTAACTTCATAATATTCGATAGAGCTTTCCCCTTGGATACGCCCAGGTTTAATATACTAATGAACTGCTCCGCCGGTTTCATAATTTGCATTTTGCTTGAAAATTTTTTAACCAGGCATTTATACAGTAAGTCATCCTTTCCGGTTATAATACTTATAGAAACCACCTTTTTTGAGAAATCACCATCTTCTATGCTGTCAACTTTTAATATTTTTTCCCCTGATTTTTTCATCAGACCTATTGCACCATCTTCTTTATCATAATAAATCTTATTATCTTCCAGGGTAACCATGGGATTATAGCCATTTTCTCTTACTGTCTTTACCGCTCCAAGATAATCTTTGGGGCATATTTTATCAGAATCCAATATTTTTAAATCACCTGTGATAACAGTTGCCCCAAAACAGGTTATTTGTGGTGATTTTAAACCTATAGATTCAATTATTGGTAAAATTGAATAAATTAGTTTCCCTGTAGCCAGTACTATGGTTATACCTTTTTTATGTGCTGCTGCCAGTGCTTCCCTGTTAAAATCCTGAAGCTCAAAATTATTGTCAAGCAAAGTTCCTGCAAGATCCATTGCTATAAGCTTTATCATGATAAATCGCCTCTTCATTTGTTTTTTTACAAATGCTCTTTTTGGATACAACATCAACAAATATCACCTGCTACTGATTTCAGAAGCAAATTTGGAAATATTGTCCTCAGAGATTTTAGAAAAGCTTTTATCAGTCTTACTCATCTTTCTCATTATTGCCCTTAGCGCAAAATTTAATTTTTCAAAATTGACCGCATATCCAAAATAGCCTGTTGCGGCTGCACGACTTACAAGCTCTTTTGGGAAATTATTTTTCAGTTCTTCCTCTGCTTTATCAGCAGCCCCGGCACATATAAAAAGTCCGATCCTTTTTTGCAGCAAGCTGGACAGATTAGCACTGCAAAATTTCTTTACCTCGCTATTTATTTTACCAATTGCAATTGATCCCCCGATTATTATAGTATCGTACCCTTCTATATCTATACCAGGGTTAACTTTTAAATTAACAATTTCAACATCGCCTGAGACCAGTTCTGCCAGTTTTTTAGAACATTTTTCAGTACAGCCATATCTTGATGCATAAGCTATTAAAGTTTTCATCAGACTATCCCTCCTTTTACAAAAGTATGATTTTTCTCTTTTATAAAACTAATGCTACATTCAGGCAGTCAAGTTACACAATCAGAATAAATTGTGATTGGAAAAATCACGAATTCTGAATTCAAAGGACATAAGCTTAAAATTAAATTTGATATTGGTTTATATTTAATCATAGTACTCATTGATTAATATATTTATCAAGAACTTTTTGCGCCTTAATTTTAGAAAAGTTATAACTCTGCCATTGATCTTGTTCGGAAAGTATTTTCTTTTCTTTCTCAAAATAATCATTCACAGCATTTACAATTTCTTTATCCTCTGATTTAAGGAGCCTTGTCATTTCCGGGATAGCATCATACGAAAGCATGGTTAAATAGCCCACATCAATTTCTTCTGTACTATAGTATCTATTTATATTATTTCTTGCAATTATTGCATCAACATTAGCGAAATTAAGAGTTATATATATAATCAGAGAACATAGTATGTACAATTTTATAATTGGAAGCCTCCTGTACCATATATACGCAAGATTTATTATAAAAAGAACAAATAACAATATCATAAACGCCTGTACAAAAATTCTTAGATATGTGTATCCATATGCCATCTCATACAATGCCATTCTGTAAAATGCAGAAATAAGCAGTACAAATGTAAAAACAGCAATAGCTGATAAAAAAGCATTAATTACTGCATTAGCTTTCCTGCTTTCTTTTTTTACAAAAGTAATACTGAAAAGTAGTATTCCAAAATTAATAATTGCTACCGCTATAAGCTCAAAAAACCCCCTCCTTGCATATTCTGCGTATGTGAAAGAAGATGGAAGCATAAAAGAATTACCTCCAAATAGATAGGCAAATTGAATTACTGTAAATGTAATATATACAATATTTAGAAGTGACAGTATGGTTAGCAAAACTATAGGATCTAAAAATAACTTCCATTTTATCCTGCCATACATATTATTTTTATTTTGTTTCCTTGTCTTAAATATGCTAAATATAAAGGAAAATGAATAAATTGAAACTGCAAGAATAACTGCTGCATGTTTAATAATTTTCGCAAGCGGAATATTTATAAAAAGATTCTTAAATACAATGTCTGCTGAAGAAAGAAGCAATATGACTACAATTAAAATAGGTATAGAAATAACAACCCCTGCAAGAATCTTAAGTGCCACAGCCTTTTTATTATCTTTTGTATCCAAGCCAACCATTTTAAAAAAAGTTATAAACGGCTTATGGATACTTCCGAATGGAACAAATACTCTCTTAGCTATATCCGCTATAAATCTGAAATCGGACCAATTAGCTTTATTTATGCCTGATACAAGTATAGATAAAACAATCACCAAAACAGGAATTATTAAATAATTTAAGGCCTTAAGCACCGTATTTGAATAAAGGCAAAATGTTGTAGAAAGCACAAGTATTGGAACTGCAAGAATCCATGCCCTTTTATTTACATGGATTTTAGAACTTTGCATGCTGATAAAAAAAATAAGAAATAGTACAACAATAAAAATAGGATATGAAATGCCTAATGTCTTATTATAAAACAAGATATCAAAAAACACTCCGACTATAAGCCCAAACAGAAGGAGCAGATATTTTGATCTTTTTAATGGTTTTGAATTATCCAACTTATTGCACCCCTTTACTTAATATTTCTTTCTATTAATTAAGGTTTAAAGGTAATTATATTTTGTAGTCCTTTAAAAGTAAAATAAATATCTTAAACAACCCCTGCAGGATAGCTGTTTAAAAATCTCATTAACTGGTATAATTACATCATTATCGTATTATGCAGGAGGTATTTGCAATGAATGTAAAACTTATTGTGACATACGATCCGGCTCACATTGAAAGCAGCAGAGAAAAAGTTGAAAACCTGATAAAAGAGACAGGGGCAAAGCCAAAATTCTTAGAATCAAAACATAACGGCATTTTCATGATAGACGTCTCAAAACCCAAAGAAGTTGTTAGAAAGCTAAGGGCGATATCCAAGAAAAACAGAGAGCTTTTTGGCAAAACTTTCCGATACATTCCAATAGAAAAGTGGGTTACATCAGAAATATCCGATATGCGGAAGGCAATAAAATCCCTGGTTCCAAAAATCAAGACAGATGAAAAGTGGAAAATGGATCTGGAAAAAAGGCACTATGATAAGTATGATTTCAACGAGTTGATTGCCAAACTGACAGATGTTGTTGACAGGGAAAAAATTGACCTTAAAAACCCAGAAAAGATAATAAAGGTTGAAATTATAGAAAAGAATGCAGGAATTTCACTGCTGGAACCAGGTGAGCTGTTAATAGTCCACTAAAAGAATAGTTTATATTCTGTCAGGTACCATTATAAACTTTTCTTTATTTACAGCATTCCACAATCTAGCATCCCAGCACACAAAAGTTACAGCACTACCAGCTTGCTGCTGCAATATAATTGCCGACGCCAGGTGAATAGCATCAAACCCCCCAATATTGCATAATTGCGTCAGTTCCCCTGCAAGATCAATTAATGATTGTGAAATATTTAATTTAAAATATCTTTCCCAATCAGATTTCAAGTCTATAATACATCTATGATAATCATCATTAGAAAAAATCTTTTCATATAAGCATCTTGACAATGCAGCCCTCGCTTCAGCATACGCCACTATTGAAGTGGCAACAAGTGACGCTTTCTCTATAGTTTCTTTAACAATATCTGATCCTTCTTCTTCCACATAAACTTTTACAAGAGCACTTGTATCTAAATATACGATCACCTTCGATCCTCGCTAACTTTATCTGAAACCATTTCCCCTTTTTTCATCTTAAGCGGGTTAGGTGAACCACAAGGCTTTTCACCATTCCATTCAGCACTGCCCTCGCTGACCATTAAATAAGCATCTTTTAATAAATCATTTCTAATTGGCTCAAGTAAAGCAATAGATTTATTTCGTTCTGTAATAATCAGGGACTTGCCATTTTTAACATACTTCAGATATTTACTTAACTTATTTTTAAGCTCCCTTACCCCAACCTTTTCCATAAATTATCCCCCACTAATGTAGATACATTATACATCAAATGTAGCTACAAATCAACTTTAAACAAATTAAAACGTCTTTATCCATTTTTTGTTTTCATTGGTTATTGTTAACTTTTTGATTTGCTATTAACAAAATGGAAATTACAAAAAATTATGTATTTGATGCTTGAGGTCGTCAATTTTCTACAATCTTGTATCTTTCTGATCTTACAAGTTTGATGCTGTCATATCTATCTATATCACTAAATTCAAATTGCCACATTGAATATATATCTTTTACTTTTTCAAAAAATAAAGTAACTACTTTCTTTTTAATATGGCTTTGCCATTGCCTAAATGGGTAATACAGCTGCCTGATTATAATGTTTGCAGCTTTAGAATTTTTAGCCTCTATTAAAACAATTTTGTCCTTACCCTCATAACCTGCATCAACCTCTATCTGCACACTAGAAACATTTATTAATTGATTATTAACATAAAAACTAAACTTGGGAGTATATTTTCTACCTCTAATAGTTAAGACCAAAGAATCATCTTCCATAAAAGTTCTTATAAGGCTTGACGCATATGCATAATCTAAATGCTGCATTTTTGAGTTCATAACTTTCAAAGAATCAAGGCTAAAATTTAATCTTGACTTATAAGTAACGATTTCACTTTTAATTTTTGGAATATCAATATATCCTTCACCTTTAATGATATTGTAGAAACCATTTTTAATAGGGAGTAAAAATAATTGATTCTCTTTAAAGATCCTTGGTCTTGATTCCCGAGTATGCTGTTTACACAAAATACGAACTTCTTTTTGAGCAGTTTTTTTAAAATCTTTACAGGAAGTTTTTATTTGTTCTGCAGATAGCACAAATGGCGATTCGTTAAAGTTGTTCTGCAGTATTCTATAATCATCAAATATTTTTCCCCAGGATCTGTCATCTGCCATTTATAATATCTTTCTATTATTCAGTTTTGTAATCAGAGTTCCGTTAAATTATCAATTTTAGGCACTGTCAATCCAAAAACAATACAATAAACATCTTAAAATATATAAATTATGAGCATAAAAAACTTAATAAAATCTTAAATAAGAATCTCCTTTAAACTTATCTTTATCGCACTATCTGAAGTATCTCTTTTGCTAAATCCTAAAACATGCATGTTCTTCTATATTGGTTAATGATCTTCATTATCTGATTGGAATGTGAATCCTTTATTGTAATAAAAATATATTTTTTCACAATTAAATAATAAAATTAGTTTCTAAACTTACAATCTCACTAGCCCTGGAATGCCATTCAGACAACTTATTATAATCCATGAACCTTACTTTCTTCTTTATTTCTGAAAAAGCACTTGAAGAAATCTTTACCTCAAATTCTTTTTTCCTTATACCATCAGCAACAATAAAAAATCTAGAATTAAAATCCTGTAATTCAACAAACTTTAACAATGAATTTTGAATATTTGTTGAATATTCAATTTCAAATAAATAAACTGGGATTTTCCTCCTATTAAACCAGCTAACATCTATTGTTTGTGCTTTTTTAACAATATAATCATAGCTAAATTCATAAAATTTTTTAATTGAGGTTATGCTATTTAATTCTCTACCTAAATATTTTTTATTTTTATCTTGGTAAGGAACAAAAGTCTCAAATTTTTTAAGGTTGCCAATTTCAACCAATAGTCCTTGGTAGTAACTATGATCAAACTCCTCTTTTTCAGACTTACCAAATTCATGCTGAGGATAAATATCAAAAGGCAGTTTATTTTTATAGGACTTCAATGCCCAAAGTCCGGGTTTTATTTTAAAGAAAAATCTATTATCCTGCACAATACGTCTGATACTTGCAAATGGAGTTTTTGTTTTCCATTCACACTTTTTTATCCTTAGGACATTTTGATATAGATAACCTAAAGTCGCAAAGCCTCCATTATCTTTCATTACTTTTATAACTGCTTCATATTGTTTCATATCTATCATTATATGTATAATCTGAGCTTTTATACTACTTCTTCCCCTAAAAAGTAATCTTCAATAAAATTCCATCTTTCTTCATTATTCATTATAGAACCAAAAAATTTTTCCATAATTTTTATCCCCCTTTTATGTCTATTCTCAACATCTTGAAGAATTTCATTTCTGTAGTCACTGCTCTGTATAAGAGTTCTTATTTTGTAAGGGTCATTTATACGAATGAATATCTGAGGTAATTGTCCACCAGCAATTTCATAACTGCCTAAATCAAAAGCTTCCAACAAATATGCAATTTTTATCCTGAACTCAGTTTCTCTATTATTAACAGTTATATACTTCTGAAAAAATTGACAATCATCACTAAAAAGCAGCTTAAATTTTTTTACAATAAAATGTTTTATTGAACTATATCTAGAATCTATTACTCTATATTTCCCTTCACCATTAGCTGATCTCTTAGATTGAATAAATGTATCAAATTGTAAACTAAAATCATTCTCAATAGTTGCTCGAGAAGTAAATAATGATAATAATAAATTTGATACTCTTTTCACAAATATATTATTTTTTATAAAAGATCTTAATTCTTTCTCCATCTCTATTTTTGTAAAAAACCCGCCTTGTAATTTATTAAAAACTTCAGTTATTATATCAAAATAGTTATTCAAACATTCTAAAATTTTGTTAGGACTTCTTTCTAATTTAATAGTTAACTTATATCTTGGGATCACATATTCACATATGTCTCCAAAAAGTTCTTTATTGAAAAATTTAAATTTTACTGTTGGGAAACTATCTTTATAAAAAAACTTTTCCCAAATTCTATCTAATTTTATTTTATAAATATTACCAATATCACAAACTCTTACTTTGCCTATATCCTCTCTTTTATTTTTATTAATACTGCTTACAAGTTCAATACAAGAGCCATACTTACTTACAAATTCTTTATCTACGTTGCTATCAATACATGCATAAACAGTTGTAAATAGACTCTTTGGCCTAATTATTAAAACATTAAATTTATATTTCCTAATTAGGTCTTTTTCTAATAACAAAAAAGCGCTTTTAACTTTATTTTCTAAAGATTTTTTATCATTCCAAAAAATGAACCCGAAATCTTCAGGTGAGACTAACATATTTTGTTTTTGGTCATTCATGTTGTATATATCATATAACTTTTCCATTACCAGCTTAACTTGGTATTGCTTTATAGAAGAAAGCCCATATAAGATTTTTGTGAACTTTAAGTCCTTATAATTAAAATCTGTGGTAGCAAAGCCATTTATTCTTTTATCTCTCGCTACTCTACCAATTTCTTGTATGTAATCATAAAGGTTCCCAGATGGCGCATGGTGGTAAATTTCACTAATATCACTTATATCGATACCCATTCCAAAAGCTTTAGTTGCTATTATTACACATATTATCCCGAGCTTATAATTCTCAATTACAATCTCTTTTTCTTCTGGTTGCATACCACCATAATATTTTCCTACTTTGTTAATGTATTTTTCAGAGATATTTAACAATATATCCTCGATATGTTTAACATAAGGACAATATACAATTGCTTTAATATTATCTTCAATATATTTTTGAATTATTTTTACTGTATTTTCAATTTTTTTTAGCTCATGGCTGCCTTCATATTCAAAATTATTAATCATAAAATTTATTTCATTTCTTACTACACTCCCGATATATATCTTAACATTCTTAATGTTTAAACTAGAAATAGTATCAAAAACAATATCATCAGGTCCTTGATAAACAGCTGTAGCAGTCAAAGCTAAAACCGGAAAAAGGCTATTACTATATTTTCTCAATTTATAGATATATTTTCCTAAAAACCAATAGTCTACTCTAAAATCTCTGCCCCAAGTTGTTACCAAATGAGCTTCATCAACAACCAATAAACCTACTAATCTTTTACCAATAAAGAATTTTAAATCATAAGATAATAACAATTCCGGTGATAAATATAAAATGTCTATTTCACCTTTTTTTATTTTTTCTATAATGCTTTCCCTCTCAAAAAGTGAAATGTCTGAATTAATAAAAGCTACATTGTATGCACCTCTTCGATTGAGAGCAGTTACTTGATCATACATTAATGCTTTTAGAGGTGTTGCTACTATTGTTACCAATCTATTTTTCTCTGCATTATAAATTGCAGGTATTTGAAACAAAATAGATTTACCAGAACCTGTAGGTGCAGTGATAAATATATCACTAAATTTTTCTCTTCTGTAAGCTTTTTCAGATTGTTCAGCAATAAGTTCAACAAGATTTCCTTGGGAAACATCAACTTTTTTTCTATTCAAATCTGGATTCTCGTAAAATGTTAAATTTCTAAAAGACTCGCTTTTCCAATAGTTAGAAAGTATGTCATAAAAATCTTTTCTAATTTTTTCTTTTTCAATAATGTTTGTTTTAAAAACCAGAAATAATCTTTTTTTATTCTCCTCAAATAAATATTTGAGGATTTTAATTTCATTTTTATATCTATTACCAGCCTTAAAAAATAGTTGTTTATCTACAATTAATTTTAGATCCTTGATTTGATTATTTTGAAAGATATCATAAATTAAATTATTATAATCTTCATCGTCTTGATTATCAGATAATGGAATCTCTATCTCTCCACATTTTTTGCCTTCTTCTATTTCTTTAGTGTACATATCTTCAATTTTTATATTATCTATTACCTCTGAACCAAAAAAATCCTTGAACACAATATTTTTAAAATTATTTTCGTGGAAATCTCTATACTGAATAAAATTTATCTCTTTTTTAATTAGAGAATTAGAATAGAAATTTTTGAATAAATCATTTTCTTTAAAATAATAATTCCCAGCATCGATTTCATTTTCGATATCCAAAAACTTAATTGTTGTTTGGTTGGGGTACTTATAGAAAATATTATTTTCGTAAATATAAAAATTACTTCTAAAAATTTCTAAATTTATATTATCTTTTAATACACAAAATTCTTCATAGAGCATAATAAATTTTCCCATTTGAGTTTTTAGAAGTCTTTGTATAAGATTATTTACATTATTTTTAATTTTATTCAGGTCGATTACTCCATTTGAGAAAATTTCATCTTCACTATTAACGAATCTAAATCTTTTACTAATTTGAAAAATAAAATAAAGTGGAAACCCTTTATAAACAATAAAACAGCCTTTATCACTTTTTAAACATTCTAAGCTTTTTATATGTTTTTGAACTAAAACTTCATACATCTCTAAAATCTTAATTCATCTAATAGTTTAATAAACACCCTCAAATACATTTTCAAGGTAATTATACTTTCAAATATGAATATGTTAATTGTCATTATTTTAACATAAGGAGTGCTATTTGAAAAAATAAGTGGTTCATAACCAGCGATTAATCATCTTCCGCCAATTTTACCCCAAACACCTGCTGAATTGGGATAGTTTCAGTTGTGATAGGGAACCTCAAAATAAACCAGGGTGGTTTTGGCCCCTAAGAATTTTGTATTTTAATTGTGGCTTCAATTTTGCTGCCCATATTTTTTCTGCTCGTGCTGATTATCCATATTGTTTTGACTGCCTGAAGAGCTTTCTTCGGTTTCATCCATATACTTTTTCTCACCATTTCCAAATTTATTCCCCTCCTGAAAGCATTCACCATCATTTTGTGTTTTTTCTTCTTCAGCTCCGTTTTTCTGCTCGTGCTTTTCCATACATCTATTCTGGTATTTTTGCCTGACTCTCTCCATCATCTCCTCAATATTTTGTTCGCTGTTACCATTGAAATAACCATGTTTTTTACATTGCCTAAACTCACCATCAGCCTCCTCCAGCAATTTACCTATTATCTCAGCATCCGGGCTTTCACCTGTTTCAAGCAATATATCTGCTTCTGATATTCTGTTATTTAGAAATTGATAATGCAGAGAACCCTTCATTGATTCAGGATATACCATTAGTTTTATACTCTCTGCAGACCTTTTAACTGGATATAAAGCCTCTCCGGGTATACTGTCCTGAGCAGCATAAGCAGTCCCGGCAAAAGAAAAACCAACCAGTATAAACACTGCCAGAAAGATCAGTACCGGCTTTAAGATAGCCGTACCCATTCTAACTCTGCCGGTATCCGGCACTTTTACTTCTAAAGCTTCCGCAGAAGAAGCATAAATCTTATCCAGGCTGTTTTTTATATATTTACTGTCTGGTTTTACTTCTTCCATCTTCCCAAGTTCCTTTGCCACAGCAAAGTATTCTTCAAGCTCCTCTCTGTAGCCGCTATACCTTTCAAGACAATACTCTGTGCTGTATCCCTTTTCTATTAAATTTATGCACTTGTTAAATATTGTTTCTATTTTTTTACTCATTTTCTTTTTTGATTTCTGCCTTTAACTCAGTCATGGCCCTGAACACTATCCCTCTTACAGTAGCTTTTCTCTTTTTTAAAACTTGCGCTATGGTGGCATAATCCATATCTTCCACAAACTTTAACAATATTACATCTCTCTGGAGCTCTGTAAGCCTGTCCACAGCTGCTGCCAGTTTGCGATTTTTAAAACCTGATTCACCTCTGGCAAAATAGCTCTCTGCTGATGCGCTCTGCTGCACTAAATTATCAAATTCCTCAGGAGCTGTACTGTACTCATCAGCTTTACCGGTTTTTCTAAAATAATCAATCATAAGATTATTTGCTATCCTGTAAATCCATACATTAAAGCTCTTGCTGTTTAAACTGGTTTTTCCCAAACCCCTGTATACCCTGATAAACAGCTCGCTTGTCAAATCCTCTGCCAGTTGCCTGTCTTTTAGTTTAAAATAATAAAACCTGTAAATTTTAGGCATGTAGTGGTGATAAATTTTTTCAAACCATATTTTATCACCACTATCTTTATACCTTTTTAAGTA
>CAYMPQ010000042.1:491-15267 GCA_964392345.1 uncultured Actinomycetota bacterium | reverse complement strand
GTTTTGTTCTCTCAAATTTTTGTTTAGCCATTTTAATTTCCTTTCTTTTTTTTAAAATTAGCTAGTTATGTATATCTTAAAAAATTATACTGCTACTTTTCCCTTTGCTTTCCCAATAATCTCATTTGCCACACTGTCAGGCACAGGCTCATACTTCTTGAATTGCATTGTAAATGTAGCTCTGCCTTGTGTTTTTGACCTTAAATCAGTAGCATACCCAAACATAACAGCTAATGGTACTTCTGATTTAACAAGTTTTATATTTTTCCTTGATGAAAGCGACAATATTTTTCCTCTTCTCGCATTAATATCGCCAATAACTTCTCCCATAAATTCTTCCGGCACTGCTACTTCTACCTCCATCACTGGCTCAAGCAGTATTGGAAAACATTTCATCATAGCTTCCCTAAATGCTTTGGAACCCGCAATCCTAAATGCCAGTTCCGAAGAGTCTACCTCATGATATGACCCATCCAATAAAATAGCTCTTACATCTACTACCTGGTATCCTGCAAGGTCTCCGCTCTGCATGGCATCTAAAATTCCTTTTTCAACGGATTTAATATACTCTTTAGGTATGGCACCGCCTTTGGTTTTGTCAAGAAATTCAAATCCCTTGCCATACTCATTTGGCTCAAAACGAACCACAACATGCCCGTATTGACCTCTTCCGCCTGATTGTCTTATATATTTTCCCTCTACTCGCGCATCTTTTGTAATAGTTTCCCTGTAAGACACTTGTGGACGTCCTACATTAGCATCCACATCAAATTCTCTGAGAAGTCTGTCTACAATAATTTCAAGATGGAGCTCTCCCATACCTGATATGATGGTTTGCCCTGTTTCACTATCAATGCTAACTTTAAATGTTGGGTCTTCTTCTGCCAGCTTACTCAAAGCTGCAGCCAATTTTTCTTGATCCACTTTTGTCTTAGGCTCAATAGCAACAGCAAGCACAGGATCAGGGAAACTAATAGACTCGTACTTGATAGGTTTTCTTGGATCACAAATGGTGTCCCCGGTTTTGATATCCCTCAAACCTATTACTGCTACTATGTCCCCGCAATACACTTTTGTTTTTTCTTCTCTGTGATTAGCGTGCATCTGAAGCAGCCTGCTTATTTTACTGGTTTTACCATTAGTAGTATTAATTACTTTCATACCTTTTTCAAAGGTCCCGGAATAAATTCTAACATAGCTTAACCTTCCAACAAACGGGTCAGTTGTTATTTTAAATACTAACCCAGAGAGCAGCTCGTCATCACTAACTTTCATTGTCTCTGTTTCACCAGTTTCGGGGTTTGTACCACAAGGTTGTGGGACATCTAAAGGAGAAGGTAAATAATCAACCACTGCATCCAGCAATAATTGAATTCCCTTATTCTTAAATGCAGCTCCACATAGTACAGGAACTCCCTTTACTTCCAATGTTATTCTTCTAACTGCTTCCTTGAGCTCATTTTCAGTTATTTCTTCATTTTCAACATATTTTTTTAAAATACCATCATCATAATTAGCAATATTTTCTATAAGTTCTTGCCTATATTTGTCAGCTGAAGGTTTCAGCTGTTCCGGTATGCTTTCATACTCAAATTTAATACCCATCTCATCTTTATAACTTACCGCCCTCATACTTATCAAATCAATAATACCTGAAAAACTTTCTTCCTTTCCAATTGGTATTTGCAGCAGCAACGGATTAATATTCAACCTATTCTTAATCATATCTGCAACATAAAAAAAGTCAGCACCGCTGCGGTCCATTTTGTTTACAAATGCAATTCTTGGAATATTGTATTTATCAGCCTGCCTCCACACAGTTTCAGATTGAGGTTCCACTCCCCCTACTGCACAAAAAATTCCAATAAGTCCATCCAGCACACGCAGCGACCTTTCAACTTCTACGGTAAAGTCAACATGTCCAGGCGTGTCAATAATGTTAATTTTATTATCTTTCCACAAACATGTAGTTGCAGCAGAAGTTATGGTTATGCCTCTTTCCTGCTCCTGTATCATCCAATCCATAACTGCCGCACCATCATGCACTTCGCCCATTTTATAAGTCTTCCCAGTATAATAGAGAATGCGCTCAGTAGTTGTTGTCTTGCCAGCATCAATATGAGCTGCAATTCCTATATTTCTTATATTTTTCAGTGAAACTTGTCTAGGCATATTTCTTCAAATCTCCTGTTAATTCCTTACCACCTGTAATGTGCAAAAGCTTTGTTAGCCTCTGCCATTTTATGTAAATCTTCTTTCTTCTTTATGCTGTTGCCAGTATTGCTTGCACCATCTAAAATTTCTCCAGCCAGTCTTTTTTCCATTGTCTTCTCTTTTCTACCTCTTGCATACCCAACAATCCATCTAATTGCCAGAGTAAGAGCTCTGTCAGGAGAAACTTCCACTGGTACCTGGTATGTTGCTCCCCCTACTCTTCTTGATTTCACTTCCAGCACTGGCTTTACATTATCAATACATTTACCCAGCACTTCTAACGGGTTTCCCTTGGTCTTGTCTTCTAAAACCTTTAAACCCCCGTATACAATATTTTCAGCTATACCTTTTTTGCCCTTAAGCAAAACTTTATTAATTATCTGTGTCACTATTCTGCTTTTATAAATAGGATCCGGCTTAATCATCCTTTTTGGAGCCTTACCTTTTTTTCTTGACATTTAATAACTCCTTAATAATTATTTCGGTTTTTTTGCCCCATACCTGGACCTTGCTGCACGTCTGTCTTCCACACCTGCTGTATCCAGTACCCCTCTAATTACTTTATATCTAACGCCAGGGAGATCTTTTACTCTCCCCCCTCTTACTAAAACTATAGAGTGCTCCTGAAGATTATGTCCTATTCCAGGTATATAGGCTGTTACTTCTATCCCATTAGTGAGCCTGACTCGGGCAACTTTTCTTAGAGCAGAATTAGGCTTTTTGGGAGTGGTTGTATAAACTCTGAGGCACACTCCTCTTTTAATGGAATTCCCCTGCAAAGCAGGAGTTTTTCTCTTTTTCTTTATTCTTGTTCTTCCTTTTCTTACCAGTTGATTTATTGTAGGCATATCCACCTGACCTATCGCTAAAATTTTTATTTAAAAAACTTAATTTCTTGCCAATCCACTACATCTTCTCTTGGAGGCACGAAAAAAGAGATTATCATTATAAACTTAAAATGTCAACAAAAACTCTTCACATTTTTGTACCATTTCTGCAGCTAAATATTTATCTCTAAACCTTTCTCCTCTTCCTCCCCAATATCCTGCAATGCTTCTATTTCATCTATACTCTCCTCTTTATAGCCCGGGTATGTTAGCTCAATATCTCTATACACTTTCATACCAGTTCCTGCTGGTATAGATTTGCCTAATATAACATTCTCTTTTAGTCCCAATAAATTATCAATCTTATTTTCCAAAGCTGCATCTGTTAAAACTTTAGTTGTTTCTTGGAAAGACGCAGCAGACAGGAAACTGTCAGTTGCCAGCGAAGATTTTGTTATACCCATTAAATTCTGCTTGGCAGAAGCTAATTTTTTGCCGTCATCTGCTAATTTTTTATTTCCTTTTTCAAAAACAAGCCTATCCACTACCTGCCCTGGCAAAAATTCACTATCTCCGGGATCTATTATTGTGACTTTTCTTAACATCTGTCTTACTATTACTTCTATATGTTTATCATTGATTTCAACACCCTGGGCCCCATATACATTCTGTATTTCTTTAACCAAATACTGTTCACATGCCTTGGTTCCGCTTATCTCCAGAACATCATGTGGATTTTTGGGTCCTTCTGTCAGCTGATCGCCGGCGGTTACCTTATCACCATTTTTTACTCTTAAATTTGTTCTTTTTGGAACCTGGTAGATCTTTTCTTGATCACCATCTTTGCTCCTAATAGTAAGCCTTATGAATTTTGAATCAATATCCTCTATTATAACTTCCCCGGAAATATCAGCTATATATGCATACCCTTTAGGCCTTCGAGCCTCAAACAGTTCTACAACTCTTGGCAAACCACTTGTAATATCAATTCCCTCAAAAGTTTTTTCATGCTTATGAACATATGTCTTCCTCTTAGCCGTAAGGATTAATTTTGCAAAATCATCTCCTGCCTTCAGATTTATATTTCTTTTAATATGGAGTACTTCACCCTTTGGTATAATTATGTCTACTATATCCCCTCTTTCCATTTCTACTTGAAATTCCAATTTGTAAGTAATGTCCTCTATGTTAATTTCCATAGTTTCATCTGTACCCTCTTCTGTAAAATCCTCCTCTTTTATATTAAGCTCATCTAACAGTTTCTTTTGCAAAACAAGTTTTCCATTTACCGGGGATTTTATATTTCTCTGAATAACTGTGCTTGCCACACCACCGGTATGGAAAGTACGCATGGTTAGCTGTGTGCCGGGCTCACCAATTGATTGTGCAGCTATAATGCCAACCGCTTCGCCAATATTTATAAGTTTTCCTGTTGCCAGATCACGGCCGTAACACTTCTGGCATATTCCAGATTCAGCTTCACAGGTTAGAGCAGAACGGACTTTCGCACTTTCTATATTGGCATGGATTAGTTTATGCAGATGCTTTTCTGTAATTTCTTCCCCATTTTTGATTATATCCTTTTTCGTTTTTGGGTTTTTCATATCCTCCGAACAAATTCTTCCAATCAAATTAGTATTAGGGTTTCCCTCAAGAGTAAGAACATAAAGATCTATTCCGTTATCTGTTTCACAATCAGCAATCCTGACTATGATATCCTGTGCAACATCAACAAGTCTTCTGGTTAAATATCCTGAATCTGCAGTTCTAAGTGCAGTATCTGCCAGCCCTTGTCTGGCACCATGGGTGGATATAAAGTATTCCAGAACGCTTAATCCTTCTCTGAAGTTAGATTTTATAGGTCTATCTATGATATCCCCCCTTGCATTTGCCACCAGCCCTCTCATTCCAGCCAGTTGTCGCAGTTGCTTTAAGTTTCCTCTAGCGCCTGAGGTAGCCATCATATAAACCGGATTTAATTTATCAAAATTCTTTTCCATAGCACTCGCTACACTTTCATTAGCCTGAGACCATATCTGTATAACCTTTTGGTGTCTTTCACCCTCAGTTAGCTTGCCTTGCTTATAAAAATCTTCAATCTTATCTATTTTTTCCTCAACACTTTTTAGTATCTTTTTCTTTTCAGGCGGAACGACAATATCATCAATTCCTATCGTCAAACTTGATTTAGTAGCATACTTAAATCCCGCTTTTTTGATGGAATCCAACATCTCTACAACAATATGTAAAGGATATTTACTAATACAATCAGAAATAATATGAATAAGCTCTTTTTTATTTACCTCTTCATTTACAAATTTATATCCTTCAGGAAGGGATTCATTAAATATTATTTTGCCTATAGTAGTTCTTAGCACCTTCCCGTCAATTATAACCTTGATCGGAGTATGCAGTGTGACCAGTCCATATTCATAATCCAAAAGAGCTTTCCCAGCGCTGGAATAAAATTTCTCGCTACCTCTTGATTTGTTTCTCTCTGAAGTCAGGTAATAAATTCCTAAAACCACATCCTGGGAAGGAATAGTAACTGGCTCCCCATTTGCAGGCGATAAAATATTATTTGTTGATAACATTAAAATCATACACTCAGCCTTTGCTTCATTTGACAAAGGAACATGAATAGCCATCTGGTCACCATCAAAGTCAGCATTAAAAGGCGGACATACCAAAGGATGTATCTGTATAGCCTTGCCCTCGACAAGTATAGGCATGAATGCCTGTATGCCCAATCTGTGAAGAGTAGGAGCTCTATTTAGAAGAACAGGGTGATTTTTTATTACATCTTCCAGGATATCCCATACTTCTTCGCTTTCTCTATCTACCATAGCCTTGGAACCCTTTATATTTTGGGCAAACCCTTTATCCACAAGTCTTTTCATAACAAAAGGCTTAAAAAGTTCCAACGCAATTTTTTTAGGCAATCCGCATTGTTCTAACTTTAAATTAGGATTAACTACAATAACTGATCTGCCTGAATAATCGACTCTTTTACCTAATAAATTTTGTCTGAATCTACCCTGTTTGCCCTTAAGCATCTCGCTTAAAGATTTAAGAGGCCTATTCCCTGCTCCGAGAACCGCCCTTCCTCTTCTTCCATTGTCAAACAGAGCATCTACAGCCTCCTGGAGCATCCTTTTCTCATTATTAATAATTATTTCAGGAGCACCTAGTTCTAAAAGCTTCTTTAACCTATTATTCCTGTTAATCACTCTTCTGTATAAATCATTCAAATCAGAAGTTGCAAACCTTCCTCCATCCAATTGAACCATTGGCCTGAGGTCAGGGGGGATAACAGGAAGAATATCTAAAATCATATATTCTGGTTTATTATCGGAATTCACGAAAGAAGATATTATTTTCAATCTCTTTATAGCCCTGATTCTTTTTTGTCCTTTAGATTTTTTTATAACAGCTCGTAATTTTTCTGCCTCCTCTTTGCAGTCCAGATTTTTGAGAAGATCTTTTACGGCTTCAGCCCCCATGCCACCCCCAAAATAGGAGCTGTACATTTCTCTCATCTTCTTAAATAAATTCTCGTCTGAAACCAGCATTTTGGCTTCTAAATTATGGAAGAAGGTTTCAGCTCTTTTTGTTAGATCTATTTCTTCCTGATATATTTCTTCTTCTTCGTTAAGTAATTTATCAATTTCTTTGTTAATTTTGGCCAATTTA
Organism: uncultured Actinomycetota bacterium; assembly: GCA_964392345.1. Classification (GTDB taxonomy): domain Bacteria; phylum Actinomycetota; class Humimicrobiia; order Humimicrobiales; family Humimicrobiaceae; genus JAUVXY01. The sequence goes on along the minus strand of CAYMPQ010000042.1, from coordinate 8,533 downwards.
GCGCCTAAATCTTTTTCTGGTATTATTTTGTTGCCCCCGGTAATTTCGGTTTCCTCAATGTTGCTATTTTCTTCCTCATTCTTTTCTATCAGATAATCTTTATTCAATTCAATTTCTTTAATTCTCAGCTCATGTGCCTCTTTTGCCTTCTCCAAAGAGCTCTTGTAAAGCTCCTTTAGGTTACCCCTCTCAGCTTCTACTTTATCTTTATCTATAAAAGTTATGATATAAGAATCAAAATAGAGCACCTTTTCCAAATCCTTGGGACTTATATCCAGAACATATCCCATCCTGCTTGGAACGCCTTTAAAAAACCATATATGTGAAACAGGAGATGCAAGTTCTATGTGACCCATCCTTTCTCTTCTAACACTCGACCTTGTTACTTCCACACCACATCTTTCACAAATAATTCCTTTAAACCTCACCCTTTTATATTTTCCACAGTAACATTCCCAGTCTTTTGTGGGACCAAATATCCTCTCGCAAAACAACCCATCTTTTTCAGGTTTTAAAGTCCTGTAATTTATAGTTTCTGGTTTTTTAACTTCACCATTGGACCATGCTCTTATTTTTTCAGATGAAGCAAGTCCTATTTTTAAAGCATCAAAATTATTTACATCTATGTTAATAGCCATATTTAAAAAATCCTCCTGTAATTAAATCTTTTAATCTATAGATTAATTCCTAGTTCCCTGACAGTCTTCATTATTTCATCTTCCTGACTAACTATTTTAACTTCTTTCCCTTCCTCAGATAATACTTCTACATCAAGCGCCAAACTTTGCATTTCTTTGATCAACACTTTGAATGATTCTGGAATCCCGGGCTTTTCAATATTTTCTCCTTTTACTATGGATTCATAGGTTTTAACACGCCCAACAACATCATCCGATTTTATAGTAAGCATTTCTTGCAATGTATAAGCTGCACCATAGGCCTCCAGAGCCCATACTTCCATCTCTCCAAACCTTTGTCCTCCAAATTGAGCTTTTCCTCCCAATGGTTGTTGAGTCACCAAAGAGTAAGGACCTGTGGATCTCGCATGAATTTTATCATCAACCAAATGCAGAAGCTTCATTACATAAATATATCCAACAGTTATAGCGTCGGATATTTTTTCACCGCTTCTACCATCGTGTAAAGCAGCCTTTCCATCTTTAGGAAGACCTGCCTTTACAAGCAACCCTTTTATCTCTTCCTCCCCTGCACTATTAAAAATAGGCGTTGCACAATAAATAGAGCCTCCATCAGTTTTATATTCGCTTTTATCGTCCCACCCTTCATGAGCTGCCCAGCCAAGATGCGTTTCCAAAATTTGGCCAATGTTCATCCTGGAAGGAACACTTAAAGGGTTAAATATTATATCTACAGGAGTTCCGTCTTTAAGATACGGCATATCCTCCTCAGGCAGAATTATAGATACAACACCTTTGTTTCCATGTCTTCCTGCAAGCTTATCTCCTGCAGATATTTTTCTTTTTTTAGCAATATAAACTCTTACCAGTGTGTTTACACCCGGCGGCAAATCATATCCTTTTTTCCTCGAAAACAATTGGACATCCAATACTACTCCACTTTCCCCATGCGGAACTTTGAGAGAGCTGTCCCTTACTTCTCTGGCCTTCTCCCCAAAAATAGCCCGAAGCAATTTTTCTTCAGCAGTTAGCTCTGTTTCGCCTTTCGGAGTTATTTTTCCTACAAGTACATCTCCAGGTTTTACTTCAGCACCAATTCTAATAATCCCGCGCTCATCTAAATTCTTAAGTAATTCTTCATTTACATTAGGTATGTCACGGGTTATTTCTTCCGGACCAAGTTTGGTAGTTCTTGCTTCAACTTCGTGTTTGGATATATGTATAGATGACAATATATCTTCTTTAACCAATCTTTCAGAAATTATAATTGCATCTTCATAGTTATATCCTTCCCATGGCATAAATGCTACCTTCAAATTTCTGCCCAGTGACAATTCACCTGCACACGTAGAGGTTCCATCTGCCATGACATCGCCCTTTTTAACCTTTTGCTTTTCTTCTACAAGAGGTCTCTGGTTTATGCATGTTCCCTGATTTGATCTCTTAAATTTATATAAATTATGTATGACAGTTTTTCTTTTTGCATATTTAATTTTTATGTAGTCCGCACAAACTTCCTGAACTATACCATCGTCTAAAGCTAATATTAACTGTCCGCTATCTCTGGCTGCTCTCTCCTCTATTCCTGTTCCTACAAGAGGAGGTTCAGGATTAATTAGCGGAACTGCCTGACGCTGCATGTTAGAACCCATAAGAGCTCTGTTCGCATCATCGTGTTCTAAAAATGGTATTAAAGATGCTGCCGCACTGAATAATTGTTCCGGAGATATGTCTATATAGTCAACCATGTTTGATTCCACCGATATTACCTCTCCTCCTGAGCGGGCAAGCATCTTTTCTTCTAAAAAATTGCCGTCTTCATCTACATCTGCAGTAGCCTGTGCAATCACATAACTTTCTTCTTCATCAGCTGACAAGAAATCTATTTTATCTGTTAACTTACCACCTGTAACCTTTCTGTAGGGAGTCTCTATAAACCCAAATTTGTTTAATCTTCCATAAGTAGCAAGAGAACCAATAAGGCCAATATTAGGGCCTTCGGGAGTTTCTATTGGGCACATTCTTCCATAATGGGAAGAATGGACATCTCTTACTTCAAAACCAGCTCTCTCTCTGCTTAACCCTCCAGGACCTAAAGCACTTAGTCTTCTTTTATGTGTTATCTCAGCCAAAGGATTGGTTTGATCCAGAAATTGTGAAAGCTGTCCGCTCCCAAAAAACTCTTTCAGGCTTGCAACCAAAGGCCTTATATTTATTAGAGACTTTGGAGTAATCATTTCAACATCCTGAGTGGTCATCCTCTCTTTTACGACTCTTTCCATTCTGGATAATCCAATTCTTACCTGGTTCTGAATAAGTTCCCCGATATTTCTAATTCTTCTATTACCAAAATGATCAATATCGTCTACATTGCCTAAATCACTAATAAGCTGAGTCAGATATTTTATTATTAGAAAAATATCCTTGCTGCTAAGGATATTTTTATTCTCTGAACCATCTGAACCTATTTTCATTTTTTTGTCTATATCATCAAGCCTGCCTAAAATATTTTTATCCACGTCTTCATCAAGTTTCTGGTCCAGTTTATATCTTCCAACTTTACCAAGGTCATACCTTTTAGAATTAAAAAATAAAGAATATATTAAATTTCTACCACTATCAACAGTTGGTGGTTCACCCGGTCTTAACTTTTTATAAATTTCAATCAATGCTTCTTCTTCATTTTCTGTAATATCCTTTTCTAAAGTATTCTTAATGCAGCCTGTTCCATCATAGGGACCAAAAATATTTATTAAATCTTCATTGTTGCCAAAGCCAACTGCTTTCAGGAAAATTGTTAGCAAGAACTTCCTTTTTCTATCAATTCTCACATAAGCCATATTTTTCTTGTCAGTCTCAATTTCTATCCATGAACCTCTGGTTGGTATAACTTTGCACATGAATAACTCTTTTTCAGTTTTTTTATCAATCTCAGAACTATAATATACACCGGGAGAACGAACCAACTGAGACACAACGACTCTTTCTGTACCATTAATAATAAAAGTTCCCTTCTCGGTTATCATCGGAAAATCGCCCATAAATACTTCCTGCTCTTTAATTTCTCCAGTTTCCCTGTTAACAAATTTAGCCACTGCTTTAAGAGGAGCAGAATATGTCATATCCTGCATTTTGCATACATCTATCGTAGCGTTTGCTTCACCAAAATGGCAGCTAATAAATTCCAGGTACATATTTTCTGCAAAATCTTCAATGGGCGATATGTCTTTTAATGCTTCGAAGACCCCTTCTTCTTTAAACCACTCAAAAGACTTGTTTTGTATGTCCAGAAGGTGAGGCATTTCCATTACTTTTTTTATTTTCCCAAAATCATACCTCTTAATTTTTTTGGTTCTTTGCATTAACTTAATCTCTCCTTTATAATTGCTTTTAAAGTTTATTTTGCTGTTAGCGGAAAACTTTTTATGAATTTAATCCTAAAAAAATATTTAATTCATAAGCGGAAAACAGTATCCTAAAAAAACCGACAAACTAATATTTTAACAAATATAGCATAGATGTCAATTCACACATACCTGCAAAATTTAGCCACAATCTCAGTAAAGTATGATATTTGACATTTTTAATTTTTTTAGAAAAATTTGAGGCATTAAAATAAAATTACCTTACTTCAGCTCTACTTCAGCACCAGCTTCTTCCAGCTGCTTCTTTATATTTTCAGCTTCATCTTTTGATACTTTCTCTTTTACCATACCCGGTGCTTTATCAACCACATCCTTTGCTTCTTTAAGCCCAAGCGCAGTAACTGATCTTACTACTTTTATAACCTGTATTTTCTTGCTTCCAACAGACTTTAAATAAACATCAAACTCAGTTTTTTCTTCTTCTGCACCAGCTTCTTGCGTTTGAGCACCAGCTCCAACTGGTGCCATTACAGCCTGAGCGCTGACACCAAACTTTTCCTCCAGTGCTTTTACAAGCTCTGAAAGTTGAAGCACACTCATATTTTCTATAGAATGCAACATTTCATCAATAGACACACCTGATTTAGCAGTACTTTTTTGTCCTTTAACTGCAGTTGCCTTTGCAGTATCTTTTTTTGCTTTGGTTTCTTCTTTAACATTACTCATTTCTTGCTTTTCCTTCTTCTCCTTAATTTCTTTAACGTTTTCTTTTTTAACTTTTTCCTTGCTTTCTTTAGATTCAGCCATTATTACTCCTTTTTTATAAATTACTATTTTTTTCTTTGCACTGTTTAATTAAATTTAAAACAACAACTAGATTCCTGGTAAGACCGCCCACTGCATTGACAAGATTGCTGATTGGCGATTTGATAGAAACCGCCAGTTTGGTTAAAAGCACCTCTCTGCTTGGCAGGTTAGCAATTCTATTTACAACTTCTGAATCAAGAAGTTTATTTTCCAGTAGTGCTGCTTTTATTTTTAACGCATCATGCTCTTCTGAAAATTCTTTTAGGATCTTGGCTGTAGAAGCTACATCTTTCTCAATTACCACCAGGCTTGTTGCTCCATTAAAAACATCGCTTAGGCTTATATCTCCAAAAACCTCATCGGCTGCTATTAGAGCTAATGTGTTTTTTACTATTTTAAGATAAGAGCCAACTTCTATTAACCTATCCCTAATCTGTACTGCTTCTTCAGCCTTGAGGCCATTATGGTCGGTAAAAATCAATCCACAATTATTTTTAAATACTTCTTTTATATTATTAACTTTATTTATTTTTTCTTCATCTGCCACTTTTAACCCCCACAATATAAAATTCTCATAAAATAAAACAAAATCGACCCTGACAACTTAAAGGTCGATTATTTTATAAATCAACCTGAGCAGGAAATTAAGTTACTAAATTAACAATTACTGCAAAACTCTAATTATTTCTAGCAACACCCACTGTCTCTGGTTGTCCTAATTTTTTAATATTAATAGCTTTACGCAACTTCCTTTACATCTATGCCCTTGTCAGTATCTATTTTAATGCTGGGCCCCATAGTAGATGAAACAAAAACACTTTTAATATATCTTCCCTTAGCTGAAGATGGCTTTGCTTTAACAACAGCATCCATAACAGCTGCGTAATTTTCCAATAATTTTTTTAACTCAAAAGAAACCCTTCCTATGGTAGAATGCACAACTCCATACTTATCTGCCCTGTATTCAAGTTTTCCTTTTTTTACATCCTTTACTGCTTTTTCAATATCAAACGTAACGGTTCCTGATTTTGGGTTTGGCATTAATTTTCTGGGACCTAAAACCTTACCTAACTTACTTACCTTTTTCATCATATCAGGCGTGGAAATACAAACATCAAAATCCAGCCAGCCCTTGCTTATTTTATCAATCAGCTCATCATCTCCTATGTAATCAGCGCCTGCACTTTTAGCTTCTTCAGATTTTTCACCCTGTGCAAAAACAAGTATTTTTGGAACTTTGCCTGTTCCATGCGGCAGCAACAATGTGCCCCTGACCATTTGATCAGCTTTTCTTGGATCAATTCCTAAGTTTATACTTATATCCACAGACTCATCAAAATTTGCAAAATGATTTTCCTTGACCCACTTAATAGCTTCTGCCGGTGCCAGTAGATTTTTTCTATCAGTTTTTTCTGATTTTGATAAATATTTCTTTCCTCTTTTCAAACTCTACCATCCTTACAAGCTTTTTTACTCTAATCCCTTTTTACCTATATTCTTTTAATTATTCTTTTAATAATTATTTAATTTTCCAATTATTTTAAGGTTTAACTTTAACTCCCATACTCTTGGCGGTCCCCTCAATTATTTTAGCGGCACTTTCCACAGTTCTTGCATTTAAATCCTCCAGCTTAATCCTGGCTATTTTTTCTATCTGTTCTTTAGAAATCTCACCAACTTTTTCTCTGTTTGGCTCACCAGAGCCTTTCTCAAGCTTCAAAGCATCTTTTATAAGGATTGCCGCAGGTGGGGTCTTGGTAACAAAACTAAAGCTCCTGTCTGCATATATAGTTATAATTACAGGGATTATCATGCCCTGCTCTTTTGCAGTTCTGTCATTAAACGCTTTACAGAATTCCATTATGTTAACCCCATGCTGTCCAAGCGCAGGACCAACAGGCGGGGCTGGGTTTGCCTGCCCTGCAGGAATTTGTAATTTAACTTGTGCCATAATTTTCTTAGCCACTCTAAACCTCTTCCAAGTATAAATAAATCTGTGTAATTATACCTTTAAAAAAAAATATTTCAACTTTTATTTATATTTTAGACACTTGATCAAAATTTAACTCTACAGGTGTCTGCCTTCCAAATATTGAGACCAGCACTTTTAGCTTTCCCTGATCTAAATTGATTTCACTAATCACACCATCAAAATTAGCAAATGGCCCTGTCGTAACTTTCACTGGCTGATTTATCTCAAAATCTGTCTTTCGTCTGGGTTTTTCTGAAATTTTCCTCTTTGTAATCTTTTTAACTTCATCAATTGTCAGTGGATTTGGTTTGTCTCCGCTGCCAATAAAACCAGTAACTCCAGGAGTATTTCTAACTACATACCAGGAATCATCATCAAGTTGCATCTTTACTAACAAATAGCCAGGGAATACCTTTTTTGAAGTTATGCGTTTCTTGCCACTTTGTATTTCCATCACATCTTCTGTCGGCACAAATATTTCAAAAATTTTATCCCCCATATTCATAGATTCTACCCTATGTTCTAAATTTGCTTTTACCTTATTTTCATAACCAGCATAAGAATGTATTACATACCATTTCGCTCTCATGTTTTCACCGAATAATCAAAATCCCTTTATTAATTCAACTAATCTTAAAAAAATTAAATCAAATATCCCTAAAATTACAGCAAAAAAAGCCATCGTCACCAACACTACTATTGTAAAATTTAAAACCTCTTTTTTAGTTGGCCATGTAACTCTCTTAAGTTCATGGGCAACATCCCTGAAAAATTTAGAGATTTTACCGGGAAGTTCTTTTAAAAACTTCTTCCAGTTAATTTTTCTGCCCGAGGAAGCAGGAGCTTTTCTGTTTTTGGACTGTCTTTCAAGCATTGCTTTTTGCTTAAATTTTGTCGGTATTTTTTTCTTACCCATTATAAACTTGTCTTATTTTTATTAATTGCTCTTGTGGTTATTTGGCAGGGCTGGAGGGATTCGTTCTTTCGTCTCACTTCGCTTGCGCACGTAAACGCGGACTCCTCCTTTCAGCTTCGCTTCAGTCCGTCCTTTCGAATCCCGCAAACATGCACCTGTGGCATGTTTACCTCAACTACCTCTACCATACTTAACCTTCTATTTATACAGATTTGGCAGGGCTGGAGGGATTCGTTCTTTCGTCTCACTTCGTTCGCTGCAGAGACGCGGACTCCTTCCGCTATCGCTCCAGTCCGTCCTTTCGAATCCCGCAAACATGCACCTGTGGCATGTTTACCTCAACT
>CAYMPQ010000042.1:0-391 GCA_964392345.1 uncultured Actinomycetota bacterium | reverse complement strand
CTCTACCATACTTAACCTTCTATTTATACAGATTTGGCAGGGCTGGAGGGATTCGAACCCACAACACCCGGTTTTGGAGACCGGTGCTCTACCAATTGGAGCTACAGCCCTATCTAGTCTCCTTATGAACAGTGCTCTTCCTGCACCACTTACAATATTTCTTTAGCTCCAGTCTATCGGGATCGTTCTTTTTATTTTTATTTGTACTATAATTTCTTCTTTTACACTCTGTACAAGCCAGAGTAACTATCTGTCTCAATTTTACCCACCATAATTTTTTCTATTGCAAAATATGAACAAACAAGTAAGTTAGCATTATATTTATCCGTTGTCAAATGCTAAATCTTACTTTCTATTCAATAATCTTTGTAATGCTTCCGGCCCCTATGGT
>CAYMPQ010000041.1:0-15602 GCA_964392345.1 uncultured Actinomycetota bacterium | reverse complement strand
TACCTCTACTGTATCTAACTTACTACTTATACATATCTGGTCGGGATGGGGGGATTTGAACCCCCGGCCTCAGCGTCCCGAACGCTGCGCGCTAACCAAGCTGCGCTACATCCCGAAATATCTTTGTATTCCAACTCTACTTAAAAGTACCCTTATAGTCAATAATTTTCCATTTCGTCAACTTTAGTCTTCTTCAGTAACCAGTGCAATAATACTTATAGCATCCTCAAAAGTTTCAATCTTAAAAAAATGCTTCCTGGCTTCGCTAACCCTCCTTGTGCCTTTAAAAATCCAGCTAAAATATTTTCTGAATTCCCTGGCAGCTTTGTACTCCCCCTTAAAATAAACCAAAAACTTTAAATACAGTATTGTAAACTCTTTCCTCCATCTTACACTTGGGGTAAAATTTAATTCCTTTAAAGATGCGCCTTCTAAAATATCATCCTTGCTTTTAAAAGATAGCAGTATATCTAATAAAAGCCATATACTGCCTCTTGAAGCTCTCCCTACCATTACCCCGTCACAACCTGTAAATTCTAATACCTCCAGAGCCTTCTGCGGAGAATCTATGTCTCCGCTTGCAATAACAGGAATACTTACCTCTTTCTTAACTTTCCTGATAACATCGTGGTCAACTTCTCCGGAAAACCTCTGCTTCACTGTTCTTCCATGAATTGTAATGGCACTTGCTCCGCTGCTTTCGGCAATCTTTGCAATATTTAAAATATTAATATTGTTTTTATCCCAACCTGTCCTCACCTTTATGGTTACAGGCTTTTTTACTGCTGAAGAAAGCCCGGATACTATAGATTTTATTTTATTTTCATCCTGAAGCAGATATCCGCCGCTTTTAGCTTTTAGCACCTTTGGGGCAGGGCATCCCATATTTATATCTATTATATCTGCTTTGTCTTCCACCCTTTTTGCAGCTTCAGTAAGTACAGCAGGCTCTGCACCAAACAGCTGCAGGGCACACGGCCTTTCAAATTCTGTTATGCTGGTTAGCGCTAAGCTTTTTTTGTTGTCATAGTATATGCCATAACTTGTGACCATCTCTGTAAAGGTTAGTGCTGACCCAAAAAATCTGGTAAATATTCTGTAAGTATTGTCACTTATCCCGGCAATTGGTGCTGAGATTAGTGGGTTATTAATTTCTACATCTCCAATTTTAAAAAAGTAGCTGCTGTCTTCATAATTAGCCAGCCAATCCTCTGATGTTAACAAACTATATGATTTTAATTTTTGTTTTAGTTTAGAAATTGATTTAGGTAAGTTTTTCTGAGGGAAAAATTTAATATATTCCACCAGGTAATCATGAACCAGCTTCTTTAATTCATCTATAAGATTTTTTAGCTTATGTTTGTTCACATTGCCGCTGGAGATAGTCATTTACTCAATATATTTTACAATAAAAGCATTATCTATTTTTATCAATTAATATTTTTAGTCCTTTTAGAGTTAGATCCGGGTCATGGATCTCAATCCACCTGCTCCTGTCTGCCATCAACACCGCAAGTCCTCCGGTGGCAATGATCTTTGGGCTGCAGTTGCTATCCATTTTTCTTTCCTCTTTTATAATCTTGTCAATAATATAATCAGTCTGGCCTAAGAATCCATGCAGTATCCCTGAACGGATACAATCATAAGTATTCTTCCCTATCACAAATTCCGGCCAACTTAGATCAACTTTGCTTAGCTTGGCTGCACACCTAAATAATGCCTCCGATGAGATCTCTATGCCGGGAGCAATCACGCCGCCAATATATTCTCCCCTGGCTGATAATATGTCAAAAGTAGTAGCCGTACCAAAGTCAACCACTACAGCCGGACACCCATAAATTTCTTTAGCAGCAACAGAATTTGCTATCCTGTCAGCACCTATTTCTTTTGGGTAGTCGTACAATATTTTAAGATCAGTCTTTGCTTCGCTATTTACTATAAATGGCGTGCATTTAAAATATTTTTTGCCCATTTTTACAATCTCGCCAAGTATTCTTGGGACAACACAGGAAACAGAAATCTCTTTTACATCTTTAGGATTAAATTCTAAATTCTTCAAAAAATTAAATATAGAGGCTGCTATTTCATCTGAGGTCTCATATTTTGGAGTTACCATTCTCCAGGAGGAAAGCAGTTTTTCTTCCTTAAACAACCCGATGACTGTTTGCGTGTTTCCAATATCAATTGCAAGAAGCATTTTAGCCTTTCAATTAGTCTCAATTGTTAATAATTTCAATAACTTTTTATTTATCAGATTTTACAACTAATATGCTAACATTAAATTCACTTAATTTAAAATAGCAATCAAAAGGCACACTGCACATTTAATAAGATTTTATATTTTCTAATTTTTATTTTTTAAAAATACTATTTCCCTTACTTGCCTTGTGGATATTCCTAAGACTTTTACTGTTTACGTTTGTTTCATTTGTTTCTCAATGAACTTTCGTGCTATGTGTAGTTTTTAATTCTTTAGTTTTTGCCATAATTAATTACATAATTATGCCCTGTTTTTCATCTACTCTCCATTTTTCAGGAGAGTATTTTAGTTTAAAAAACCAGACATTTAATGCAGCTTTCACAGGATTCTAGAGGTTAAAACTGGCTCCAGATGATAAATTCAAGACCACTTTTGCTTATATAATCAGTATCTCTGGATTTTCAACCAATTCAGTTATCCTCTGCATAAACTTTGCTGCTTCAGCACCATCTATTATTCTGTGATCGCAAGACACTGAAAGCTCCACAAAAGATCTTACCTCTATTTTACCACTCACCACCGCAGGAGCCTCGTATATCTCACCTACAGCAAGAATCGCTGCCTGCGGGGGATTTATTATAGCCGTAGAAGATCTAATTCCAAACATGCCCAGATTGGTAATTGTGAAAGTCCCATTTACTACCTCATTTAGCTGCAGGGTGCCTTTTTTTGCTTTTTCTACAAGCTCCGTTCTTTTTCTAACAATATCTAATATACCTAACCTATCACATTTAAAAACTGTGGGTACTATCAGACCTTCTTTTACAGATACAGCAAGACCTATATTTATATCATCGTATATAATATAGTTATCATTCTGCAGCGAAGCGTTTATTTCTATATTCTCCCTTAGAGCAATCCCGCATATCTTAAGTAAAAAATCTGTATAAGTTACTTTTACATTATAGATAGATAATATTTTTTCTTTAAGTCTTTCACGCAATTTTACAAGATCTGTAGCATCAGCAGCCACGTTTTGTACTAAGTGCGGGATGGTTGACTTGGACAAACTCATTCTTCCAGCTATAATCTTTCTAATACCTTTTAATGGAGCTGATGATTTTATAGTTATTTTTCCGGGTACTTCAGCTACTGGTTCCTCTTTTATCTTTACAAAAGCTTGTTCTGTTATACTCTCAGCATATTTCACTACATCATCTTCTATAATTCGTCCACCGGGACCGGTTCCTATTATTTTAGAAATATCTATATCCTTCTTTTTAGCTGTTCTTCTGGCCAGAGGAGATATTTTCATTCGTTCCTTTTTGCCCGATATAACAGGTTCTGAAGGTTCTTTTGCTTCTTTATCCTTTTCTCCAGTCTCTATCTGTTTATCCTTTATAGGTGTTTTTACCTCTGGTATTTGCTCATCTTCTCCACCTATATATGCAACGACCTCTGTTACAGGAACATCGTCCCCCTCTTTTTTTAGCATCTTTTTTAATATTCCAGAGCTATACGCTTCCACCTCAAGAGACACTTTATCTGTCATTACCTCAAATAAAACATCTCCTTCTTCAACTTTATCTCCTTCCTTTTTGTGCCACTTCTCAATCACCCCTGATTCCATCGTAAGCCCCAGCTTAGGCATTATTACCTCGTGCATTATTTATCCTCCTGTTAGGTCAATTAACCATGTGTCCTGATTTATAAATTAAATATTTATGTTATTCAAACTTTAGTTGGATATTCTAGCTTAATATCAAAAATATTTTAAAATTTCTATCTTTTTATTTACCCCAAGCATGATACCTTCCGCCATAGTTAAAAGCTCGTCTTCACCTGAATAAACAAATATATTATTTGTTAAAAATTTTATATTTGAAATTATGAGATTAATAAAAGTCTTTGAATAAGCTAGCCCTCCGGTCAAAACAATTCCATCAATTTGACCGCAAACAGGAGCTGATAGGGATGCTATACATTTAGAAATCTGATATGCCATTGCATCAATTATTATTTTTACTTTTTTATTAGTATTTTTTTCGTATTTCTGCATTAGCTCGGCAAAATCACTTGTGCCGAAATATGCTGCTAACCCTCCATGCCCATACAACATGCTAAAGCTCTCATCATAATTTAAATTATGTTCAAAAATATATCTTAGAAAACCACCTACCGGAAGTCCGCCAGATCTTTGAGGGGCAAATGGACCTTCACCATCAATTGCATGATTTACATCCACTACTCGGCCCCTTTTATGAAGCGCTACTGATATCCCTGATCCAAGGTGTGCTACTATAAGATTTATATCCCTATACTCTAAACCTAATTCTCTGGCAGCTATTTGTGCTACTCTTTTTTGATTCAATGCGTGAAAGATGCTTTTTCTCTCAATAGCTGGATGGCCACTTATTCTAGCTACTGGTTCTAGTTCATCAACACATACAGGATCAAGTATGTATGATTTCTTTTTGTATTCACAGGCATAAGAGTAAGCAATAATTGCCCCCAGATTTGAACTGTGCTCCCCATATTTTGCTTCTCTTAAATCTTCAATCATTTTACTATTAATTTCATATAACCCACTCTTAAGAGGTTTTAAATAACCTCCTCTACCTATAAAAAAATCAATTTCTAAAAGATCAATATTATTCTTCTGAATAAAGTAATCAATTGATTTTAATCTAAAATCTAATTGATCTGTAATTTTTTTAAATTTAACTAATTCCCCTTTATCATACCTTATTATCTCTGAGCTTATAAGTTCTTTATCTTTAAATAATCCTATTTTGGTTGACGTATTTCCAGGGTTAATGGCTAATATTTTGTAAATAGATGTACACCCCTTTTCAATATATTTCCTATCAAATCCTACCTTTATATATTTATTACAATTATACCCTCACTCAAACTAAATTTTGTAATTTTGTTTCAAATACTTTTGAAGATTCAAGTAAATTTTTTTTCTTTTCCATCCTTTTTACCTGCATCAGTGTCATAGCCGATAATCTAACAATCTCTATTGGAGGGCAGCCCCTTGACAGGTCATTAAATGGTATTGGAGAACCCTGTATAACCGTTCCATAATATTTTGCTTTTGCAAGTCTTTGAACTACCTTTACGCATATATTTGCTGATGCCAGGTCAGGAAATATTAAAACATTTGCAAATCCTGCAACCTCGCTACTAGGACATTTTACTTTGGCTACTTCTGGGATTATTGCTGCATCAAACTGCAGTTCTCCATCTATTTTTATATCAGGATTTATCTTTCTTACTCTCTCTACAACTCTCCTTGTCTGATCGATCTTCTCACTATTTGCACTACCTTTGGTTGAGTAAGACAGCATTGCAATTTTAGGTTCGCTGCTAAATAGCGTCTTTGCTGTCTCATAACTTGAAAGTACTATATCAATCATTTGAGCTTCATTAGGCTCAGGTATTACTGCTACATCAGCAAAAAGAAACTGGCCATCTGTTCCATAAGGACAATCGGGAATAATTTGCATTACTGCACCGCTAAGGTACCTTTTTTTATTCCCTGTTCCTATTATTTGAATAAGCGGCCTCATCATTTCTTCAGTTGCACTCAGTGATCCGCTTATTCCACAATGGGCATCGCCTGACTTTAGCATGAGTGCAGCAAAGTAATTAGTCTGGTTTGTTAGCTCTGCTGCCTGTACTTCGGATATTTCTTTTTTCTTGTCTTTAAATTTATCTATCAGCAGGTTTTTATATGCTTCAAACTTACCATATCTGGCTGGTTCTATTATTTCTATGGTGTCTGTTTTTTTAATACCAGCTTCTTTTATATTTTTAGCTATTATATTTTCCCTTCCGAGTAAAATGGTTCTGCTACTGTTGTAGTTTTTAAATATCTTAAGTGCCCTGGCTAACCTTTCATCCTCACCATCAACATATACTATAGTCTTCCCATAACCTTTTATAGAAGACATCATAAAATCTTCAAACTGGTTAGTTACTGCATTATTTTTTTCCAATACTTTTTCCCCTTTTTCTTAATTTACTAATTTTCTCTCAAAGATATTAGTAATAGAAGATACTATTACTTCTTTTGTTGCCCCAGATGTAAATATCTCATCAAAGCCTGCCTCTTTTAGTTTTCCTGCATCATCATCCGGGATTGCTCCTCCGATTACAAAGACTCTCTCATCATAAATTCCTTCTTTTTTTGCCTGGCTTACAAGGTCACTCCCAAGAGTAAGATGAGCACCGCCCAGCGAGCTGACACCTATAATATCTGCGTCTTCCTGCAGCGCCGCTTTAATTATCTGCTCTGGCATAGAGTTTCCTATATAAATTACCTCCATACCAGCATCTCTTAAGTATTTTGCAACAGTAAGAACTCCCCTGCTATGAACATCAAGCCCTAGCGTAGACAATAAAACCTTAATATTTTTTTTGACCATGTTAAATCCTCCAAATTTAGAGTTTAAAGTATTAAAAGAATACTGGCGGCTTCCAGAGTCCGTATGCTTTTTTGAAAACCTTAAAAATTTCACCCTCTGTGCATCCATGCCTTGCACATTCAACAGAGTAAGGAACAATATTGGTATCGCTTCTGCACGCTTGCTCTAGATTTTTTAAAGCCTTCTCTACTTTTTTACTGTTTCTACTTTCTTTAAGTTTTGCCAATTTTTCCTTTTGCCTCTCCTCAGCCCCTTGGGGATACTTAAAAACATCTATAGGCGGTGTTTTGTAAGAGGACTTGTAACAGTTATGCCCAACTATTTTTATATCACCGGCTTCTATCTTGGCTTGCTCACTGTGAAAATAATTTGCTACTTTCCGGTGAATCCAGCCGCGTTCTATTGCTTGCACGTATCCACCCAGTTTTTCAATTTCAGAAACCTCATCTAAAATTCTTTTTTCAATATCATTGGTCAGTGCTTCAACATAGTAGGAGCCTCCCAGCGGATCCACCACTTCTGTTACCGCAGTCTCGCTTTGTATGATCTGCTGTGTTCTTAAAGAAATTAAAGCAGACTCTTCAGTGGGAACCGAGTAAGCCTCGTCGTAAGAATCCACATGTAGCGATTGCGCTCCACCAAGTGTTGCTGACAAGGCTTGCAGGGCTGCTCGCACGATATTATTTAACGGCTCCTGTCTGGTTAAAGTAATCCCTGAAGTTTGAACATGGCACCTCATCCACATAGATCTTGGGTCTTTAGCATTGAACTTGTATTTCATTATTTTGTACCAGAGTCTTCTGGCTGCTCTTATTCTTGCAACTTCATCAAAAAAATCATTTGAAATCGACCAGAAAAATGCAAGTCTTTTTGCTATCCAATCGACCTCGTAACCTCTTAGTATTAGGGTTTCTATAGTTTGTATGCCATTTGCAATAGCTACTGCCATCTCAGTTATACTCGATGTTCCATAGTCCCTTAAGTTGTAACCATTTAGTGTTATAAAATTCCAATTAGGTACATTTTTTCTGATAAATTCAACATTGTCACACTGTATTCTAAAGCAATCACGAGGTGGGATGTATTCTGGACCGCTCCTTACAACTTCTTCCAGTGTAATATCATTTTGAACGCTCCCCCTTAACTTTTCCCATGGGATACCTCTTCTTTCAGCTGCTGCTAAAAACATTGGAAAAAGAATCGCAGTATTTGAAGGATAGTGGGTTACTATAGAAATAGTTATATCTTCAAGCGGTATGTCTTTAAATAGTATATCCATATCGCTGCTTGAGTCTATCGCAACTCCTGAGGTTCCCACCTGTCCTCTTGATATGGGATCATCGGAGTCATACATTTGTACTGTTGGGATATCAAAAATAACACTTAGGCCCGTAGCACCGTTTTTTATCATAAATTTCAGCCTCTCATTGGTATCTTCCGGCCCCCCAAACCCATTTATTTGCCTTATTGTAAACTTTTTGCCTCTATACATATTTGGATGGATTCCTCGTGTAAAAGGAGCCTGGCCAGAATTTCCGAGATCAGACATGTAATCTAAGTCAGAGATATTTAGCGGGCTGTAAATCATTTCTCTTGGTATCCCGGAGCCTAGCATAGTTTGTGGGGTAACGGCCCAGTTGTTCCTGTCATATTCTCTTACATTGCTACTTTTCCACTTGTCAAATTCTTTTTTGATTGCGTCTAAAGCAACTCTGCTAAATAAAGGTTTGCCCTTATTTTTATCTGCATTTTTATTTATTATTTCCCTGGTAGTTTCTTTATTTTTGTCCATATATATCCCCTTTTAAATCTGGCCGCTTATTTTTTAAAGCTTAAAACTTCCCCCATTATTTTTTCTGCTGCATTGTAAGGATCGCTATTGCTGCTTGCCAGATCCTCTACTAATTTTTTAAATAAGTCGTCATTTTCAAGCTTTAAAAACAGCAGACTGATTATGTAATCACTTATTATTTCCTTTAGGTCTTCCCTTGACTTGTTCTTAAAATAGGTGTCAAACTTACCTGTTTTCTTAAGGTAGTTTTTGTGAGCTAAGATTCCCCGGGTAAGTTTGCCAATACCCTTTCTGCTGGTAGCTTCAGTTAAATAAATAGCTGGGGTCCATGTTCCATTGCAATTTACCTTGCTTTTGCTACTCTCTATGCTAAACATACTTTTAAGGTCAGCCTCGAGTTCTTTGGCACCGTTTTTGTCTGCCTTATTAATAACAAAAATATCTGCAATTTCTAGTATCCCTGCTTTTATAATTTGAATATAGTCACCAAAACCACCAACCAGGACAACAACAGTTGTGTGGACCAAATTTTTTATTTCCACTTCGGTTTGTCCAACACCCGCTGTTTCAACTAAGATGATGTCTTTTTCCATTGCATCCATGACTGTAATCATCCTTGACGTGACTTTTGATACGCCTCCCCGCCATCCCCTGGTAGGCAAACTTTTAATGAAAACATCCTCATCAGAGAAATGCTTTTGCATTCTAATTCTATCTCCTAAAATTGAGCCTCCCGTAAAAGGGCTTGAAGGATCAATGGCAATGACACCAACAGTTTTATTATCCTGTCTGAAATAATCTATCATCACATCTATTAATGAACTTTTTCCAGAACCTGGCAGACCAGTAATACCAATGATATGTGAATTTCCTGTATGAGGGTAAAGGAGTTTTAATTCGCCTGTAGCTTTAATATCTTCAGCCTCGATATATCGCATCAGTTTTGCTGCAGCTTTTACATCTTTTTTTAATACTCCGTCTGACAAAGACTCCATCAAATACTCTTTTCTTTTACAAAGTTCTTGGTTGAAAATAGATAATACATAAAATTATTTAATCTCTAAATGTATTGAAACTTTCCATTAAGCTTATTTAAAATCTATTAACTTAATTTTCGTATCATAATTTTA
The DNA here is from genome assembly GCA_964392345.1 of uncultured Actinomycetota bacterium. Lineage (GTDB taxonomy): Bacteria > Actinomycetota > Humimicrobiia > Humimicrobiales > Humimicrobiaceae > JAUVXY01. The sequence goes on along the minus strand of CAYMPQ010000041.1, from coordinate 6,047 downwards.
AATATTCTTTTATTTCATTAATTACACTATCCTTGTTTGGAATCATTGCTTTTTCTAAAAGCGGAGACATGGGAACAGACATATTCTTTGAAGCAATTCTTTTAATAGGATAATCTAAATAATCAAAAAACTTTTCATTTATTTGTGAACATATTTCTGCTCCAACTCCACCCCTTAATATACCTTCTTCTAAAGTAACTAATTTTGATGTCTTTTTCACAGAGTCACCAATAATGTTAATATCTAGAGGTACTATAGTCCTTGGATCAATAATTTCTACGTCTAACCCATATTTATTTTCTAGTTCTAATGCAGATTCTTTGGCTACATTCACCATATAAGATAATGCTACTATGGTTAAATCACTTCCTTCTTTTACTATTTTTCCTTTCCCAAATGGAATCGAGTACTCTTCTTCAGGTACTTCAGATTTAGTTTTATATAGTTTTTTATGCTCAAAAAATAACACAGGCTCACCTAAGTTAATTGAAGTCTTTAGTAGCCCTTTTGCATCATAAGCATTTGATGGCAAAGCTATTTTTAGACCCGGAATACTCATAAATATTGATTCCAAACACTGCGAATGATGGGGGCCAGTTCCATTACCAGAACCCCCGGGAAGCCTAACTACAAGATTTAAGTTGAATTGATCACCAGACATAAATTTTACTTTTGCAGCTTGATTAAGAATACCATCAAAACAAACAGCAATAAAGTCCTCAAACATCATTTCAACTATAGGTTTCATTCCCATCAGAGCTGTGCCTATACCAGTCCCTAATATAGTATTTTCAGATATAGGAGTATCTATTATTTGGCTTTCTCCAAATTCTTCAAACATTCCCGTAGATACACCAAAAACACCTCTATAGCCTTTGCCTACATCTTCGCCTATTAGCAAAACATTGCTATCTTTTCTCATTTCTTCACTCATAGCTTCTCTTAAAGCCTGGCTATACATAATTTCTCTCATTTTATTTCCTTCCTACTGTTCCATAGAATCATCAAAAATAGGATAACTACTATCTAATGCAAATCTTTCTGCCTCAGCAATTATTTTATCTATTTTATCCTTTACGCTATTTATTTCTTTATCTTTAATATTATTTTTTTTCAATTTTTCTATATGTCTTTTAATAGGACACATTTTTTTCCACTTATCAACCTCTTCTTTTGGCCTATAGGGTCTATTATCAAAAGCAGAATGTCCCAGCCATCTGTAGGTATAACATTCAATTAGTGCCGGTCTTTTTTCTTTTTTGACTCTTGATACTAATTTTTTAGTTTTTAAATAAATCTCTTCTACATCATTCCCATCAGCAGTTTCAGTTATGATGTTAAAAATTTTTGCTTTTTTATTAACATCTACCTTACATGTATCTAAATAACGTGTTCCCATACCATAAAGATTATTAATACACACAAAAATTATGGGTAAATTCCATATATCAGCAAAATTTAAACTTTCGAAAAAAGTTCCTTGGTTTGATGTTCCATCACCAAAAAAGCACATAACTATACTGTCTAACTTTTTTAATTTAATTGCAAGACTAACCCCAATTGAAATTGGGAACTGTGCTCCCAGTATTCCCTGTGCTCCTAAATTATTATTTTCCCTGTCAAATGCATGCATAGAACCAACTCTTCCCTTGCATAAACCAGTTTCTTTAGCAATTATTTCAGCTAAAAACCTTTTAGGGTCGGCTCCCTTTGCTAGTGCTTGGCCATGTCCTCTATGAGTAGGTAATATATAGTCATCTTTATCAAGGGCTAGTACTGTACCTACAGCTGTAGCTTCTTCACCAATACATAAATGAACAGATCCATGTACAACCCCCTTTTTTGCAAGATCGTATACTTCCTCTTCAAATTTCCTGGCTAGAAGCATCTTCTCTAATAATTTTAGTGATAAGTCTTTATCCAAATCCACTTTTTATATTCCTCCTTCATACATTTATACATCCTATAACCTTAATTAATAAAATAATTAATTACGAAATATTTAATACAAAACTAATTCCTATAAATCCACGCTTGTTCGATCTTTCTGGAAACCCATTCCTTTGCATTTTTCACTATGTCAAAATTGTCTTTTTTATCGTCAGCCCACATCTCAAGAAGAATCGGCCCGTGATAACATATATTTTTCAATACCTTAAACGCTGAAACGAAATCCACAGTACCTTCGCCAAAAGGAATATTGCGTACAATTCCTGGCTGTGTATCCTTAATATGTACTGCAGCAATATGCTTTCCGTAATCCTGTAACTGTTTTTTAAATCCTCCTATAAACGCATGCCTAAAGTGTTTTAAAAGAAAAATTCTCTCCTGTAATACCTAAATGCCATCCTGCACTTTTTGCAGGTCCATATTCAGGATGGGCTAAAAACCAGGTGTTCTTTGCAATAAGTAGTTTATCCCTGATCTTTTTGCCCACATTAAAGTCTATCGGGGAATTTGTATTATTTAACAAGCTCACAATCAGGTTTATACCCTCTTTGTGAAAGACATTTATACCGGCATAATGCATGCATCCACCCCTTAGCTCGATTACATAACCTCTGGGTGCATAAAAAGCTCTAATGAGCGAACTATCATAGGTTCCTTCGGGCCATTTAATATCCTCATCGAGGCCCAGCAGCAAGATCATGTCCGTGGCGTGTATATATACTTCGCTTCCCTGGTGGTACTCAAGAGCATTCAATGTATTATTCCTGCCGTAACACTGTCCCACCTGTACATCCATCCCAGCATAAACACTTTTCATTATCGGGTCTAGCTGGCCGGCAAGCTCTTTACGCATTTCAGGAACATCTGCAATATATACTACCTCATCATTAACTTGGTTACGGTCAAGATATCCCAGCAATTTATCAATTTTAAATCCCTTATGAATTACTCCAAACTTTTTAAAACTATCGTCAAACACAGATGTAATATTTCTTCCTGGATTAAGTTCGTTTAATTTTTTTAAAATATCTTCCATTTTTTCCTTTCCATTTAATTAAATAATAATTTTTATTATTTTTTTCCTTTCACTAATTTAAGTCTCCTGGCTTATTGATCAAGTAACTGCTTTATTCTTTCGAATTCTGTGAATCTTTTAATGTAAATACTATTTTTTCGGGCATCAGGTCTATAAATCGATTTGATCCTGACCATATTATCTATTGCCTCTTTCAGATTTTTATATAAACCCAACCCAAGCGCCTGATAAATTGCCAGACCTAAAATACCGACTTCATTAGTCGATGTGGTTTTTACTTCCATATTTAAAATATCCGAAAATATCTGGCACCATAAACTGCTGTTTGTTGCACCTCCGGAAAGCATAGCCTTATTACAGTTTATGCCTCCACTTTTCAGGTTATTTATATGCATCAGGTGTGAAAAAACCACCCCCTCATATATGGAATAAATTAGATCGTAAAGATCATGGGATGCATTAAAACCATACATTACCCCCTCCATTTTTTTTGACAGCTTCGACCTATATATAAAAGGGAAATAAAATACATTAGACTCATTGATATCTATTTTTGAAATTTCCTCATCAATTTTTTTATATATCTGTTTTCTTTCCAAATTAAGGCAACCTGTTTTTTCTAAGACCTCGCTCAAAAACCATTCAAGATTAACTGCTGAATTAGGGCTTGTATCCATCGCTAAAAAATTATAATCATCGGGAAATAAGACAGTAGCCATAATCTCGGGGTTTACTGTCAAGTTACTTTTAATAGCAGAATTGATGCCCCATGTACCTGAAACTATAGAGTAGTCGCTTCCATCGTGAAGTCCACTGCCAATTAAACAAGCAATAAAATCTACCAACCCACTTATTACAGGAGTTCCTTCGTTTAAACTTGTCTCTGCTGCGGTAGCTTGTGTTATATATCCTATTGTTTCTTCGCTTTTGCTTAATTCTGGTAATCTTTCATATATTTCTGCCATATCATATAGTTCATAAAGGTCCTGATCGTAGCTTTTAGTGTTCAAGTTAATAAGACCTGCATTACTTGCGTCCGTATAATCAGTGTTATACTGTCCTGTTAATTTAAACTTTATCCAGTCCTTGCAAAAAAGTATTTTACCTATTCTGTCATAATTGTTTCTTTCATTTTCTTTTAACCAGCAAAGAAGAGGAATGGCTTGACCGTTCCACATATTCGTATAAGTCTTGGAATAGTTGTCTATGCCTGCAACCTCCCATTTACTTATCAGGTCTTCTCCTCTGGCATCCATGGAAGTTATAGCATTTCTTAAAGGATTTCCTGATTCGTCTACTAAATAGATCCCGCCTCCGTGGCCGCTGTTTCCTACAGCAATGATATCAGCAGGGTTGATGCCTATTTTTAGAATCAAACTCTTTACAGCATCAGCGGTTTTGTTATAAAACGATTCCATGTCAACTTCACTAAAACGACCGTCGTTGATTATTTCGTTTTTGAAAGACGAAACACCTGCTATATTGCCTTCAGGATCGACAAGGGCTACTTTACCGACACTTAGACCATTGTCTATACATAACACATATTTATTTTTTTCCACAATCTTTTCCTTTAGCTTAGAAGTGGCCCGATATCTATTTAAGATTTAATTCAAGTACCAGGTATAAAAATTGGGACACATCCTCTTTAAGCCACAGCTAGTATTTACTGTTTTCATCTATTTTTTCGTTAAATCCATGATCATTTCTTTATCCTTATTAAGAACCATTTTTAACTCTTACATAGACTTTTCTTTAGCCAAAAAGTTACTAAGCGCAACAGCTAAAACAAGCACAGCTCCCTTGATAAACAATTGCCAGTATGGTGGTATTGCTGTCATCAAACCTGTATTAATACACATTATTATCATCGCTCCTGCAACAGCCTTTGTTACAGAGCCTTCTCCTCCCCAGATATACGTTCCTCCCAGAAGCGTTGCTATAAGACAGTCAAGTTCCATACCGTCACCGATGAGAGGATCACCTATTGACATGTAACTTGCTCTTGCCACTCCAGCCATTGCTGCAAGAAAACCAACTATTATATATAAAAGCCATACTGTTCTTACTACATTAATACCGGATAATTCAGCAGCCTGCATGTTTCCACCTATGGCAGTAGTATATTTGCCAAGAATGGTCTTCCTCTGCACTATGATCAGTACAACAATTACCGCTATCGCCACAAAAAAGGCTGCCGGCAGGCCAAACAGTACACCTTCTCTTCCATAGTCGTTTATCCAGGCTGGCATAGTCCGCACGTCAGAGCTTTTTATGGCGGATACACCTGGAGGGACAATAAGCCTTGCTATGCCTTTATACAGACTCAGAGTTACAAGAGTCGCAATAACGGGTGTGATGCGGAGTTTCGCGATCAGAAACCCGTTGATAAAGCCAAGTCCGATTCCAAGTATCATTGTGATTATCAGTGAGGCAGTAAATCCAAAACCATTGATTATCATCAGGCTGAACACTACTCCATTTAAACTTAGAGCGCTGCCCACTGAAAGGTCAATATGTCCAGATATTATAATAAGCGTAAATCCGCCAACGAGTGTCAATATAGGAGCCGCCGACCTGAGAAGGTTTACAATGCTGCAATCCCAATTCAGAAAATGTCCTCTTGCAAACATTTCCACCTCACCCAGTTTTACAACGCTTAGTATAATTACGGTAATAATCAGCAAGACAAACACATATGAGCCTTTAATGATAGGCTTCCATGATCTTGTTGCCGGCTCTTTCAATTGTTCCAATATATCTTTTTGTACTTTCACGACTACCTACCTTTTTTTATATAAACTATTTGCAGGCTATACCCTAGACTTATGTTTTTTTATATTAAAGTACCATTTTATGCCACTATAGTTTCCTTCTACCCAACGCAAAACGCTGAGACATTATTGCAATAAACACAATTACACTCTTAAGGATGAATTGCCATTCGGGCCTAAGCAAAAGTCCGGTTGATGAAGAAGCTATAACGGCAAGTATCAGTGCACCTATGGCTGTACCAATGACCGAGCCAAATCCTCCTGCTATGGCTGTACCGCCGAGTAGT